>CAYFOU010000097.1:0-10948 GCA_964344805.1 uncultured Piscirickettsiaceae bacterium
GATCCGGGCACCCAATGCCTGCAAAAAAACAGGTTTGCAGGATTTAGGTAGTAGCGGTATTGGCATTGGTTTTGGGTGTATTTGCGTTTGGCGGTGCAATGGCGGGTAAGCCGATAACCCCGGAACAGTTCAGAGGGATCAAGGTGGTGGATACCGCCTTTGTGAAGCAGAATCTGGGCAAGATCGTCATCTATGACACCCGCAAGAAGGCAGAGTTTGTGGAGTCTCACCTTCCGGGGGCGGTTCATGCTGAATATAGAGAGAAAACCCCGAAGAGCATTGATTTCGATGGTACTCGGGACAAGTTCAAGGGGCTGGGCAACATCACCAGTGAAAAGGGGCAGGAGCTGATTGTCTACTGTAACGGGCCACGTTGCTGGCGCTCCTTCAAGGCAGCGGTCAGCCTGCGAGACATGGGGTATAGCAATGTACTCTGGTACCGTGAAGGATTCCCCGCCTGGAAGAAGGCCGGATACACCATTGAGCGTTAAGCGCTCACCATAAAAAAGAGCGTGTCGGGAAACCACACGCTCTTTTTTCTTGATCTCACCGTTTCATGCACAGAAACAGAGAAGGGGCCTCTCTGTAGAGGTCCTATTGTTTGGAGGAGAGACTATGAAGCCGCTCAACAGAAGGTTATCGGTAAAGATTATTGCGCCGCTGGCAGCACTGGCAATGCTGGCGCTGCTGTTGCTGGGAGAGAGTGGTTGGCTCTCCAGTCAGCAGTTGGGGGCTGTAGAGGCAATCTATAGTGAGAAGATGGTTCCGCTCAACCGGCTGCGCCAGATTCAGCTGCTGTTTCGAGAGATTGAGTACCGCATGGCTGGGGTAATGAGTGAGCTGGTCTCACCAGTGGGGGCACAGGAGCATCTCAAGACCACGGTGCCGGAGATTGGTCTGTTGTGGGAAGATTCAAGGGGCACCCTGTCAGAAGGTGATTTTTCTGAGGAGATTGCAAACTTCTCTCAAGGGCTGGATGGGTTTCGAACCTTTGTTCCCACGCTGATCAATGCCTATGACACTGAGGACACCGATCTGATCGAGGAGGCGATTGACGAGTGGTATGACTACAAGGTGCTGGTGATGCGCTCGATTGATGCGATTGTTGCCGGGCAGGAGGCATCGGTGGCCCGCTTCTATCAAGAAGAGAAGGCGCGGATCGATATGCTCACCACAGTCGGTACCGCCATCGCAATCATTCTGATCTTGGTGGTATCCGGTGTTGGGGTCTATATTGCGCGTGGAACTGTGGGGCATCTGCTGGTGATCTCCGGGGTACTACGAGAGGTTGAGAAGAGCAGTGATCTGGCGCTACGTTGTGAAGGGATTGATACCGGAGATGAGGTGGAGGAGATGGGGACCGCCTTCAATGCATTGATGGAACGGCTGCAGACCGCCATCAATGAGACCAACCAGACCGTTGAGAGGATGGCCAAGGGTGACTTTGAGGGGCGGGTAACCTCGGAGTTGAACGGGGATCTGCTACTGCTGAAACAGGGGGTGAATGGTTCGGCAGAGCAGGTAGAGCACACCATGCGGAGTCTGATCCGGGTGATGGAGGCGATCTCTGAAGGTGATCTGGGTTATCGCATTGGACAGATTGAGGCAGAGGGGGATTTCCGCCTGATCTTCGGCAAGACCATGCTGATGATGGAGACCATGGGCAAAGTTGTCTCCGAGATCAATCGGGTGATGCAGGCGGTTGCAGAGGGGGATTTCGAACAGCGGGTTGAAGTGAGTGCGCAGGGAGACCTCAATCGCCTCAAGCGTAATATCAACCAGTCGCTGGATGAGTTGAGTGGTGCGCTGCAGGAGGTGGTGGTCACCTCATCGCTGATGGGAGAAGGGGATCTGACCCGTGCTGTTGAGGGGGAGTATCAGGGGGCATTGATGACCCTTAAGGAATCGATCAATCTGACTCAGGGCAAGCTGGCCGAGATTGTGGGGCAGGTGCGGGATGCCGCGCACACCGTACGCAACAGTGCACAGGAGGTCTCCAACAGCAGCCAGAACCTCTCTGAGCGTACCAGTGAACAGGCGGCCAGTCTGGAGGAGACCGCATCCAGCATTGAACAGATGTCCAGCACCGTCAGCATGAATGCAGATAACTCCGCGCAGGCCAATCAACTGGCTGAAGAGTCGCTGCGGCGTGCGCAGGAGGGAGCGGGGGTGGTCTCCAATGCGGTCAAGGCAATGGGGGGGATCAATGAGTCGAGTAGCCAAATCTCCGAGATCATCACCCTGATTGATGGTATCGCCTTCCAGACCAATCTGCTGGCGCTCAATGCGGCGGTTGAGGCGGCGCGTGCCGGGGAACATGGTCGTGGCTTTGCGGTAGTGGCTGGTGAGGTGCGTACACTGGCACAACGCTCAGCCGATGCCGCAAAAGATATCAAGATGCTGATTGAGGACAGTGCCGCCCGTATCCAGAATGGTACCGATCTGGTGAGCCGTAGTGGTGAGGCGTTGGGGGTGATTCGGGAGTCGGTGGCCAAGGTGAACAGTCTGGCGGCAGAGATTGCGGTGGCCACCCGTGAACAGAATGCGGGAATCAATCAGGTTAACAACACCATTACCCTGCTGGATCGAGTAACTCAGGAGAATGCGGCGCTGGTGGAGGAGAGTGCGGCTGCAGGATCACAGCTCAGCAGTCAGGCGGATGCGTTGACCGAGATGGTCGCCTTCTTCAAGACCGGTTAGGGGAGCAGTGGCTCGACAAGGTCCTGTGTATTGAAGGGGAGAAGCCCATTAATGCACTACGCTACACAATTAACCGTAAACCATCCTGCCAATACGCCTCAAAGGCATTGTCTCTTGAAAGCAGTGTGGTTTGGTTGCGAATGGCATGCCAGATCAGAATCCGGTCAAAGGGATCTCTGTGATTTCTGAGTGGAAGTTGGTGGAGAGAGGCCATCGTTTCGGCATCGATGTCAATGATCTTGAAATGGCTCTCTCTTGCGGCAACCAGTAAATCATCAGGTGTAATACCCTTTAGTTCGAGTTTGCCCAGACGATATTTCAGGGAGATCTCCCAAAAGCTGATATTGCTGACTGCAACCTCATCTGCATCGTCATAGAGATGAAGAATATTGTTTGAAAGGCGACCGGAATCGAGTAGTGACCATAGCAGGATATGGGTATCAACCAAGCAGTTCATCTTCGCTCATTTCAAAATCGGAGTGAATCTTGTAGCTGGCTGATGCTTCAAGGATACCCAGCTGGATCTTGGGGCGGTCTGTTCTGTATCGGTCATAGGGGATCAGAACAGCCACTTTATTGTGGCTGCGACCATACTGGATCACATACTCCTCCTGATTGTCGGTAACGTCTTTGAGGATGTCGGAGAAACGGGCTTTCAGTTCCGCGACCTGTATGGTGTGCATGAGAGTGGCCTCGTTATTTCTGTTATAACGAGGAGTCTAGGTTAAGTTGACAACTTGTCAATATTGGATGAGGTGTCTACTAACAGAGTGGTGCGCTTTATCTTGCGTTACAAAGTCAAACCTATTTTTCCAGCAATCTCTTCGGCAAGCACCTTGAAGTCTTTCCTCGCATCGTGAACGGCGTTGGCGTGACTGCCAATGGCACCGTCTGCTGATGTGAGATTGAAGATGGGTTTGCGCTGTTCCTGTGCCATTGGTATCAGACTTCGGTAGTGTTTGATGGTGGCAAGGCAGAAAGGGTCATCCTTCTGCTGGATGGAATTGTCGGTTGCGATATTGAGTATGGAATCTCGGTAGACGTTGGGAATACGGTTGACCCATTTGTCGTAGGCCTTGACTGGGCGATCCAGTCGTACACTGTGTTGTTGGCAGAGGTAGCCGATGGGATTCATATTTCCTTGGGGAAGCTGGAAATCAGGGAACATTGACTGTTCTGCAGAATCTTGCCAGTTGTTGAGCCGCTTTTGCCACAGATTTTTCCAGCTTTTCAAGGTGGGGCCGAGGTTTTTCAGGCCCTGTAGCGAGAACAGGTCGGCTCCCAGTGGAATGACCACAAAATCGGTTGCGATCAGCACAGAGCGGTTGATGGCTCCAAGATTGGGGCCGATATCGACCAAAATGATATCCGCTTCCACCTTGGTTGCAGCCTTCTGCATTACTTGCCAGAAAGAGCTTTGAATGCGCATCGGGCGGTAGAGGTTGTTGTCTCCCATGCTGTGAGGCCACTCGTTGGAGAGGGTGTCCTCATAACTGGAGAGGTTGACATCGCCAGGGAGGAGATAGAGGTCGGTGGCAATTTTCTGTAAAGAGGGTTCTGTAATATCCCCAACATTTGTGAGTGGCTGAACGCATTGGTAGATGGTAGCCCCTTGGTTTTCATGGCTCCAAATGGTTTCGATCTGATTTTCGTCAAGGAAAGCGGCAGTTATGTTGGCTTGGGGATCAAGATCGATGACTACCACCCGTTTTCTCAGCATTGAGAACATCCAGGCGAGGTGGTAAATGAGGGAGGTCTTACCCACTCCTCCTTTGTTGTTGAAGAATGTCAGAACAGGTGTGGTCATGGTTTTGCTCTGAGTGTGCACAGAACGGTGCTGGGGTTGGTTTCAAATTCCAGGGGAGGATTGCCGTTCTTCTCCATCTCTTTTTGAGCGGTGGCGATCCCTCTGCCAAATGCTTGAATGAAGCCAAAGGTTTTTAAAATATCTGCGATGTTGGGATTGCGGTAATCGGTGATGCCCGGGCTAGCAAAATTGTCGGGTGTCACATTGCCAAAAGGGCCGCCAGGGTTGCTGATTTCAATGCGGTTATTGAACCAGTAGACTCGCACAGGTGCATTGGTGCTTTCGTAGGTTCGATGCAGGACCGCATTGTAGAGAATCTGTTGAATGGCTGCTGGAGGGTAGGGGCGCTCTTGCTGGTGTGTAGGAGAGGAGAGAATGTCCATTGAGGAGCGGTTGTGTGCATTGAGCTTCTCTTCCGTGCCTCTCAGTAGCTCGACAAAGGCTCCCGAGAACAGCATCTCATCCACTACGGGGTCGGCGAGTTCAGTGCCATCAATACGCAAAAACTGGATGGAGGCTCCGGGAAGGTAGTCTTGAGGATTTTTGCCGATGGCAAGCAGCCCTGCTACGGTAGGTGTCGGCTCATCGGGAGATAGCACCATTTTGCAGGATGCCAGACGCTCTTCATAGGTGCGGTGGTTCGCCTCCAGAATATCTTCTGCAAAAGCGGAAGGCAGGTATTCGTTTTCAAAGATTAGTTTGGAGAGGTCACTGGTTTTTGCAGAGGGGATGGGATAGATGTCGAAAGGGAGGTTCTTGTATCGCCTTTTTTCATTCAGGATGCGTTCTTCCTGCTCATTGGCAATGGCCCGACGTGGCCCGGTGCGTATCCAGATTCGACCTTCATTTTTAACCGGGGGCATATCGGATGGCATGACCGTAATAATAGCCATATCGGCCCCTTTCAGAACCCTCTTCTCTACAGTCAGTACAGGGAGCGGCAGGATGTTGCCATCAGTCTTTATGTCCGCAAGTGCGCATAGTAGCTGATCGGTGATCTCAATCCCGGATGGTGTTCCGTCGTCATTGGCTCCGATAAAAAGAATGCCCGGTTTATTATGGGCAGGGAGATCATTGGAGAAGGCGCAAATAGCTTGGCGAGCCTTTCTGGGAACGTCACCTTTAAAGGTCTTTTTGCGTTCCACACGGTCAGACTCGGTATCATCGAGCAATGCTTCCAGTTCTTGATCAGGCAGCCTTTTCATATCATGGGATTGTAGTTGTTGTGCTATATCAAGTCATCATCGGGTGATGTTGTCGATACAGTGATGTGTGGGGGTAGTGTTTTATCTACGATAACAGCGCATCGACAAAATCCTGTGCCTGGAAGGGGCGCAGGTCATCAATGCTCTCACCGATACCGATAAAGCGGATCGGTAGCCCCAACTGCTTGGAGATGGCAAAGATGACGCCGCCCTTGGCGGTGCCGTCCATCTTGGTCAAGGTGATGCCGGTGACCCCAATTGCTTCATGGAACTGCTGGGCTTGATGCACCCCGTTCTGCCCGGTACCGGCATCGAGGATCAGCATCACCTCATGAGGAATGGTGCTGTCGAGTTTCTGCATCACCCGCTTCACCTTCTTCAGCTCCTCCATCAGGTTGGATTGGGTGTGGAGACGACCTGCGGTGTCGGCAATCAGGATATCCGCCTTTTTTGCCTTGGCCGACTCGACCGCATCATAGAGCACCGAGGCGCTGTCGGCCCCGGTCTGCTGGGCCACGACGTGGATCTCGTTACGACGCCCCCACTCCTGTAGCTGCTCCACTGCTGCGGCGCGGAAGGTGTCACCAGCGGCGAGCATCACCGACTTGCCCTGGTTCTGGAACTGCTTGGCCAGCTTGCCGATGGTGGTGGTCTTGCCTGCGCCGTTAATGCCGACCATCAGAATTACATAGGGCTGCTCCTCGGTGGGTTGCAGCGGGGCCTCACAAGGGGCCAGCAGCTCCAGCATCCCCTCTTTCAGCGCCTTCATCAATGCCTCTGGATCATCACTCTCGCGACGCTTGAGGCGATTCGGTAGCTCATCAAGAATCTCCTGAGTGGCCTCGATGCCGACATCGGCCATCAGCAGGCGGGTCTCCAGCTCCTCGAACAGGTCATCATCGATGTTCTTCTTGCCCAGTAGCAGGTCGCCCAGGCCGTCGCTGAGGTTGGTGCGGGTGCGGCTGAGACGTTCCCGTAGCCGCCCGAACAGACCCTTCTTCGGTGTCTCCTCTTCAGAGGCGGATTGATCTTCCTCCTTGTCAGCGGTAAAGCGGCTAAAGAAGCCCTTCTTCTCTTCGGTGTCTGGTTCGGTTGCGACAGAGGATTCCTCCTCCTGTTCTGCAGGAGAAGTGGTCTCACTCTCTGTGGTCGACTCCTCTTGCTGATCCTTCTCCTGATCGCGTTTTTTTCCAAATCCAAACATTACATTCTTCCACTGAACAGGCAGCCGCAGAGGCTGCAGAAATAATGAATATAAGTGTACCCAAAAATAGAGGTGCAAGTCCCCAAAAAGCGGGAGGTGAAGAGGGAGAAGTTGGGAACTTATCTCATCTGGACTGGTCTTCTCGGTTACAATTTTGAGATTCGATTTCTGAAGGAATAAACGTCATGGAAGTGAACAAGGTGCGTTGGTGGACAGCGCTGGGTGCGGTTGTATTGAGTGGTTCCGTGCTGGCGGCAACGGTGACCGAAACCATGCTCGACAACGGCATGAAGGTGATCGTCAAAGAGGACCACCGTGCCCCGGTGGTGGTGTCGCAGGTCTGGTACAAGGTGGGTTCCAGTTATGAGACCGATGGCATTACCGGGATCTCCCACATGCTGGAGCACATGATGTTCAAGGGGACCGAGAAGTACGGCCCCAATGAGTTCTCGGAGATCATTGCAGAGAATGGGGGGCGTGAGAACGCCTTTACCGGACAGGACTACACCGCCTACTTCCAGCGGCTGGAGAAGAGTCGTCTGCCAATCGCACTGGAGCTGGAGTCGGACCGTATGCGTAACCTGACTTTGCCGGAAGATGAGTTTCTGAAGGAGCGGGATGTGGTGACCGAGGAGCGGCGGATGCGTACCGAGGACAAGCCCACCTCGCTCACCTACGAGCAGTTCATGGCAACCGCGTTCCAGACCAGCCCCTACCACCATCCAATCATCGGCTGGATGGATGATATCCGTAACTACCAGATCGAGGATCTGCGTCGCTGGTACCAGATGTGGTACGCCCCCAACAACGCCACGCTGGTGGTGGCTGGGGATGTGAAGGCGGAGGATGTGGTGGCGATGGCGAAACAGTATTTCGGACCGCTGAAGCCCTCCAGGCTGGAGCCACCGAAGCCGCGCAAGGAGGTGAAGCAGCTGGGGCCGCGTGAGGTGGTGGTGCGGGTTCCGGCGGAGATCCCCTATCTGCTGATGGGGTTCCCGGCGCCAACCGTGGCGACCGCTGATAAGGCGTGGGAACCCTATGCGCTGGAGGTGCTGGCCTATGTGCTGGACGGTGGAGACAGTGCCCGCATGAGCAAGCAGCTGGTGCGTGGTTCGCAGATCGCTGCCAGTGCCGGGGTGGGGTATGACCCTTATGATCGTCTGCAGACGCTGTTCCTGTTGGAGGGGGTGCCGGGAGAGGGGCGCACGGTGGCAGAGGTCAAGGCGGCGTTGCTGGCGGAGCTGAAGGAGGTGCAGGAGAACCCGGTGACCCAGGCGGAGCTGGATCGGGTCAAGGCGCAGGTGGTTGCGGCCAAGGTATTCGAGAAAGACTCCATCTTCTACCAGGCGATGCAGATCGGTACGCTGGAGACCATCGGTCTCGACTGGCGAGAGGGGGAGCGCTATGCCGAGCATGTGCGCAAGGTGACCGCAGAGCAAGTGCAGGCGGTGGCGAAAAAATATCTCGATCTCAACAAGCTGACTACGGCGATTCTGGAGCCGCAGCAGATTGCCAGCGCTGAAGGCAAGGAGAAGCACAATGTACATTAAGGTAATGCTGTTGCTGGCAGGATGGCTGGCGGCATGGAATGGCTTTGCAACGCCACAGATCGAGCGCTGGGAGACCTCCAACGGGGCGCGGGTGCTCTATGTCCACACTCCTGATCTGCCGATGGTCGATGTGCGGGTGATCTTCGATGCCGGCAGTGCGCGCGATGGCAAGCTCGGCGGGATTGCCGCAATGACCAACGGCCTGCTCTCGACTGGTGCAGGTGAGCGAGGGGAGGAGGGGATTGCCGAGGAGATGGATCGGCTTGGAGCACAGCTTGGTTTTGACTCACTGCGTGATATGGCGATTGTCTCGTTGCGCAGCCTCAGTGATGGGCCGCTGTTCAATCCGGCGCTGGCGGTGATGTCGGATGTGATTCACCACCCCTTCTTTCCCGAGGCGGCCTTCGAGCGTGAGCGCAAGCGGCAGCTGATTGCGATTCAGGCGCAGAAGCAGCAGCCGGGCACTATCGGTGACAAGGCCTTCTTCCGTGCGATGTATGGGGATCACCCCTATGCGGAGCCCTCCAGTGGCACTGAGGAGAGCGTGAAGGCGATCAAGCGCAGTGATCTGCGCATGTTCCACGCCCGCTACTATGTGGGCAACAATGCGGTGGTATCGATTGTCGGGGATGTGGAGCGTAAGCGAGCTGTCGAGATTGCCGAGCAGGTGGTGGGGCAGTTGCCGATGGGTGAGGCAGCAGAGGCGCTGCCGGAGGCGGTGACCGCAAAGGCGGGAGAGACCATCTTCATAGATTACCCCTCGGTGCAGAGTCATCTGGTGTTGGGGCATCCAGTGGTGCGACGTGGTGACCCCGACTACTTTGACCTCTATGTGGGGAACCATGTGCTGGGGGGGAGTGGGTTGACCTCGCTGATCTCTGAAGAGATCCGGGAGAAGCGGGGGCTCGCCTACAGCGCCTATAGCTATTTTGCACCGATGCGTGGAGAGGGGCCATTCCAGGCGGGGTTGCAGACCAAGAATGAGAGTAGGGATGAGGCGCTGAAGGTATTGCGTGAGACCATCGTCCGTTATATCGAGCAGGGGCCGGATCAGGAGGCGTTGGAGCGTTCCAAGAAGAACATCACTGGCGGTTTTCCGCTACGGATCGACAGCAACAAGAAGATTATCGATTACCTCGGTGTGATCGGCTTCTATGGGCTGCCGGATGACTATCTGGAGAGCTTTAATCGTAATGTGGAGGCGGTTACCCGCGAGAGTATTCGAGATGCCTTCCGTCGTCGTCTCCAGCCGGAGCAGATGGTAACCGTTGTGGTTGGTGGTGCCCAGTAAAAGGCGCGGCGGTAGTCGCAAGCTGAGAATCATTGGTGGAGAGTGGCGGGGGCGCACTCTTGTCTTTGCAGACCATCCGGCGATTCGCCCCACCCCCGACCGGGTACGGGAGACGCTGTTTAACTGGTTGCAGTCGACGATCTGTGGTGCTCGCTGTCTCGATCTCTTTGCCGGCAGTGGTGCATTGGGGCTGGAGGCGCTTTCACGTGGTGCGGCGGGTGTCGATTTTGTGGAGAAGGATCGTAACAGTGCGCAGACCATCCAGAGTCATCTTGAACTGTTGAAGAGTGAAAGTGGTCGGGTCCATACCCGGGATGCCTTCCGTTTTCTGGAGCAGGCCGATCTCTCTCAATATGACCTGATCTTTCTCGATCCACCGTTTGGCAGGGGGATGCTGGATAGGGTGGTCTCTTGGTTGGAGAGCTCCTCCCTTCCCTCTTCTGCGCAGCTCTATCTGGAGGTAGAGAAAGAGATTAAAGAGGTGTCCCTGCCGCAGGGGTGGGTCATCACTCGCAGTGGAGAGGCGGGTCAGGTACGATATCTGCTGGCACAACAGCAGGGTGTGTAAATGATGAGAACAGTGGTCTATCCGGGTACCTTTGATCCGATCACCAAGGGACATATCGATCTGGTGGAGCGGGCAGCACGCCTGTTTGACCGGGTGGTAGTAGCCGTGGTCTCTGGAGAATCCACCAGCAAGCAGCCGCTCTTTACCGTGGAGGAGCGGGTAGCGCTGGCGACCGAGGCGCTGCAGGATAATGGTCAGGTGGAGGTGCTCTCCTTTGATGGATTGTTGGTGGAGTTTGCCCGCTCGATTGATGCGGATGCGATTCTTCGCGGGTTGCGGGCGGTCTCTGATTTTGAGTATGAGTTCCAGTTGGCAGGGATGAACCGCCATCTTGCCTCGGAGATTGAAACTCTTTTCCTGACGCCGGCGGAGCAGTATGGTTACCTCTCTTCCAGTCTGGTGCGAGAGATTGCCAAACTGGGTGGGGAGATTGCCCCGTTTGTAGAGAAAAATGTACAGACGGCGCTGGAAGAGAAATTTCAGAGGTAACTGCTCAGCTTGCCCCTGAAATCCGCCATTTCGGTGTAGCACGACCTCGCAAGCTCGGTTCAAAAATGATCATTTACACTTGTACCTAAATCCTGCAAACCACTCGCAAATCAAGTAGAGAAAAGGCAGACTCC
>CAYFOU010000098.1:0-10939 GCA_964344805.1 uncultured Piscirickettsiaceae bacterium
CCCCCCAGCGCAGATACATGCGCAGCAGCATCTCGGCCCAATCCTGCGCCTCGGTGCCTCCGGAACCCGACTGAATATCGATAAAGGCGTTGGAGGCATCCTGCTGTCCAGAGAACATACGCTGAAACTCCAGCGTCTCGATCTTGCCGGTCAAGGTCTCCAGGTCGACCACTACCTCGTGGACGGTATCTTCGTCCTCCTCGGCCTCGGCCATCTCCAGCAGATCATGGGCATCCTCGGTCCCGGTGGCGAGTTCATCAATCCCGTTGACCACCTTCTCCAGCATCGAGCGCTCGCGCCCCAGCTCCTGAGCCCGCTCCGGCTCATTCCAGACATCCGGAGACTCCAGCTCCCGATTCACCTCGATCAGACGTTCCGCTTTTTCAGCGTAGTCAAAGGTACCCCCTCAGGGCTTCGGTACGCCCTTGCAGCTCTTTGATCTGGGTATAGATGGGGTTGATTTCAATCATAACGGTAGTGCGGCAGTATCCTGAAAAAAACAGGCGAAAATTATACACGCTCCCCCACCACCAGAGCGATGCCAAAGTCACCCTTTTCAAAATATTTAGCGTCCAAATATTTAGAGGTTACTCTGTGGCAGAGAGTGATGAAGATAGTGGAAGCATCACCTGAATCGCACACCCTTCCCGCTCTCCACCTTCTCCGACAACAATGGTTCCACCCACTGCAGAGACAAAATTGGCGGAGGCGTGGAGCCCCTCTCCCCTTAGCTGATCACTGGCAGCGTGGTCCTCCAGAAACATGTTCCGCCTCGCTTCACTCGAACCGAGCTTCATACCGTTATCACTACAGCAGACCCTGAACTGTCCCACCTCACCAGAGGGAGCAATCTCCAACTGAACCCTTCCCTGAGGTGCCAAACCATACTCCAAACGCCGCACCTCAATCGCCTCGATACTGTTCTTCAACAGATCAAACACCAGCTGTTGCAGTGGTCTCTTGGGTAACTCCACGGTATCAATCAGCGGATCAATGGCGATCTCCAGCGCTACATCTGCCTGTTCAGCCCACTCCCGGATCAGGCCCAGAGGCTCTTCCAGCGCCTCACTCAGTGCAAAACGGCTCACCCAAAATTGGGCCCCTTTTCCGATATCACTCTGCTGCTCGAGAATGACCCGACTCATACGATTGACCACCTCCTGCGCAGCCCCCAGAGTATCCCCCAGATAGCGTCTGTTTGCCGACGCCACCGCATCCGCCAGCTCCTCAAAGGTGAAGGTACGACCATTGAACTCACCGTTATTGCGCAGCATCTCCTCAAACTGGGCACTGAGATTCTGAAAAGAGACAAGGCCATCCAGAAAAAAGCGCACCGTAGTCAGCTTATTGCCAAAGCTGTGGACAATTTGGGAACCGGTCTCTGCAATCCCCCCACGATAGGCTGCCTCCTGCGCCATCTGCTCCAGTGCCTTCCGTCCCCTCAGATCATAGAACATCATTACCGCCCGACAGGATGAGCGCCCCCCCGTCTGCTGGTAGAGCCATGAGCCCGACAGTTGCACCGGAAATGAGCTCTTCCCCTGAGAACCGAGCGTGCGCTCAACCGTAAATCCATTTCCTCCCCGTGCCCCGGGCTCAACCATCCACTGTCCCAGCGGGGTCAATTTAAACAGCTCCCAATCAAGCCCATCCAGTGGCCAACACAACATCAATACCTGCCGCTCCCCCTCCAGCTCCATCGCAAACCCGGTCACATCCATCTGCAGTGAGACACGTTGAGAAGAGAAGTGAATTGTCAGGGGCCCAGCTCTCTCCTCACCATCAATGCTCTGCCTGAGGAGCTGTGAAAGCTGTTCACGATCCAGTTCATTGGAGAGCAGTTCCCCCATCCCCAATCCAGCCATCGGTTTTCCATCAACACCAATGGCAGCGGCCGCTGCATCATTGGAGAAGGTCACCTCCCCGCTCCCACTGAAGATCAGAACCGGAATCTGGGACTCTTCCAGCACCTTCCAGAACTGCTCACGATCCTGCTGCCACTGCTGTTGCAGGGATTGGTAAAAAGTCTGCTGCAACGCCGGGGTAAACAGGTGCTGCTTCTCGGTTTGGGGGAACCATTCAGAGACCCGACGCCCCTCCAGTGGCCCCCCCTCACCCAGCATCTCCAGGAACATCTGGTTGGCCCGCTCGATTCTCCCCTGATAATCAACCACCACAATCCCCTCCTGCACCGAACCGATGATGGAAGAGACAAAATCACGCTCATCACGCAACTGATGGTTGATCGCCTCAATGGTCTCTTTCTGTCGCAGGATCTCCCGATTCTTCTCCGAGACCTCAATAAACTTGTCGGCCAGCACCTTGGTCTGACGCTTCAGTTGCCGCTCTACCCGCTGAATCTCCAACAGGTTGGCGACCCGGCTCACCACCTCCTCCTGCACATAGGGCTTGGTAATAAAGTCCTTGGCCCCATTGGCCAGCGCATGGAGCCGTACATCCTGCTGACTGTCCCCGGTCACCATGATAATCGGCAGATAGTGAAGCACCTCACCCGGCGCTGCCTGTGCCTGCTGATGCTGCAACATCTGCTCCATCAATTTGAAGCCGTTCATCTCCGGCATCTCATAGTCGAGCAGCATCAGATCGAATGGCTGACTCTTGAACAAATTCAGCGCCGCCACGGGATCATGCTCTACCACCAATTGGGTATAGCCTTCCCGTCTCAATACATTTTCGAGCAGACGCGCCTGCGGAGGATCATCCTCCACTATCAGAATGGTGTCCTCTCTCTCCCTGACAACTCCCATGGGAAACTATAATGCCCGAACGGTGCGCCAATTCAACGGGTTTATCCCGTTTTAACGACGATCTTTCCCCGATGTAAAATAATCAGCCTGATCGTGTTAACAGACCCTCATGCTCCAACAATAATTGCTTTGACCATATTCATCTTGCGTTGAAAGGTACCGCCCTTCTTATCCATCACCCCTTTACACACACCACCTGTTTCAAGGTATGAACCACCTCAACCAGATCACCTTGAGCCGCCATCACTGCATCGATATCTTTGTATGCCATCGGCGTCTCATCGATCACCGCATTATCCTTTCGGCACTCCACCCCCTCTGTCGCCTTGATATGATCATCCAGTGAGAACCGCTTTTTCGCTGCGGTACGGGACATCATACGACCCGCACCATGGCTGCAGGAGCAAAAAGAGTCGGCATTTCCCTTACCCCGCACAATGTAGCTCTTGGCTCCCATTGAACCAGGGATAATCCCCATCTCCCCCTTCCGGGCACTGACCGCCCCTTTTCTGGTGACATAACAGCTCTCCCCAAAATGTTCCTCCCGGCTGATATAGTTGTGATGACAGTTGACCCCCTTCAGATCCGCCGTGAAGCGGGGAAGCCCCCGTACCTTGCCCAGCGCTGCAATCACATTCTCCAGCATGATCTGCCGATTGATACGGGCAAACTCCTGGGCCCACAACACCCCCTCCACATAGTCATCAAAGAAAGGGCTACCCTCATTCAGGTATGCGAGATTATGGTCGGGCAATGAATCAATCACCGACGCCATCTCCCTCTTCGCCTTCTCGATAAAGATCGTTGCAATACGGTTACCGATTCCACGCGAACCGGAGTGGAGCATGATCCAGACCCGGTCCACTTCATCCAGGCACACCTCGATAAAGTGATTGCCCGTACCCAGCGTACCGAGATGGTTCAGATGGTTGGCCTTTTCGATCACCGGATATCGATCCGACAGCGCCTTGAATCCCCGCTGCAGACGGGAGGCCCATAAATTCATCACACGTTTGGGTGGGTTCCCCCAGGCCCCCTTGTCTCTGCGATGTTTGCCATGCCCGGTTCGGCCATGTGGAACCGCCTGCTCCACCATTTTACGCATACCTCGCAAGGTATCGGGTAGATCATTGGCCGTCAGACTGGTCTGTACTGCCGCCATGCCACAGCCGATATCCACCCCGACCGCAGCGGGAATCACCGCCTTCAGTGTTGGAATCACACTACCTACCGTCGCCCCCATCCCCCAGTGGCAATCGGGCATGACAGCCAGGTGGTGGTGAATGATTGGCAACTGAGCTGTATTGATCAGTTGCTGTTTTGCCCCCTCTTCCAGTTCAACACCCCGCACCCAGGCCCATATGGGGGCTCCTTCACTATTGATCTCAATATGGTTAGCCACACTTTTTCTCCCTGAAATCCTGCCCTTCGAAACAGAGCACCGGGTTCCCTCTCTGCAGCTCATTGTGTTGACTCCAACGCTGCCGTTCAAAGTCCTGTTCGCTGGCCTGCGCTCTTTTCAATAGCAGTGTACAGAGCCGTGCCAGCGCCAACTTTCTATTCATCTCCTGTGAACGCTCCTCTCTGCCTATCACCTGAATGCCTGTGGGGCGATGTACGATCCGCACTGCACTCTCCCGCCGGTTCACATTCTGGCCGCCTGGCCCGCTGGCACGCATCGTCTCAACATCAATTTCACGCTCTACTCCATGCAGCAAGTCATTGGGTAAACGCTGCTCTGGAATAGTGAGTGGCTCCACCCCAACATACCAGTTCTTGCGCCGGTGGTCGGGACGATAAGGGCTCTGCCCCCGCCAGAGGATCGTTCCACTGAAACGATCCAGACAGTACTCGTGGGAGGCCCCACTGAGACTTAACAGTGCCGATCTGAAAATCCCTGAATGAGCTCCTTCAACAGCATCTACCAGAGTCACCCTACCCCCCTTTTGGGCACAGTGGTGGGAAATATGGGTAACCAGCCGGGCAACCACCCACTGGCACTCAGCCGGGCAGCGCCCGGAAGTGATCTGCATCCACGATTGGGGGGCACTCATCACGAATCACCTGACAACACTGCCTGGCAACGGGCAATGATTTGACCCATATGGTCAGTCACTCGCCCCAGAAAAACCTCTTCAAACTTCCGGTAATCGATCCGCTCCCCCTGTTCCAGATTGCAAATCAACTTCTCTGTTCTCCGGGGTAACGCACCTACAATCTGATTCACAGGCAGCACGGCACCAGAACTGCCAATCACAACAAACAGATCCTGACTCGTCAGCTGGTCAAGCCACTCAAACAGGGTTGCATAGTGGGGGGCCATTTCACCAAACAGGACCACATTGGGCTTGGTTCTCTGCTCACCACACTCCGGGCAGACCGTTTCTACCGGAACAGCAACATACCCCACCTCCCACACGGCATCACAACAACGGCACATCATCTTTGTCAGCTCACCATGCACATGGAGCACCTCTGTGCATCCGGCACGCTCCAATAGATCATCAACATTCTGGGTGATAATCTTGACCTGCTGGGCTCCATAGCGCTGCTGCAGACTGGCCATCGCCAGATGGGCGCTGTTGGGTTCAACCGTAGAGAGTTCAGTTCGACGCTTATTGTAAAACTCAAAAACCTGATCAATATTTCGTTCCAGCGTGGCATAGTTGCAGACCACGTCAACATCATACTCATCCCAAAGCCCCTCTTTGTCACGAAAGGTTGGAACGCCACTCTCTGCACTCAGACCAGCCCCGGTAAAAAACAGAACTTTACGTTGCTTACTCATCTTTATCCCCTGGAATATCTTGCTGTACATTCTCAACATCAGAAATCAACCGCTGCAATATAACCATCTGCAAGACATCTGAAGCCTGACCCTCTGAAGGTGGTGCTATCAGGCTTTCCGCCTTATCAGCAGGCAATAAATCATCCATGGGAAACTCCTTGTTGAGTTGTAACATGGAGCCCATTCTGCCGCCTCAATAAGACATATAATGACGCATCAATCTTATTCATCTCATAAATTACAAACATCAGTAAGCCTGAAAAGACCAAAGTCCTTTCCAGTCCCCCCTTCAAATCAACAACAGACTATTTACATGAAGCAACCAGCCGTTGACTGGGCACACACTTCATATTTACGTGCATCCACCTCCAATGGGGCAGCCCAATACCCATACGAGGCAACTTGGCCCAGATAAGTCGATAGAAATGCCGAAATTGATCCAAACCGCTCATACTGATGTACATGCCTTAACTCATGGGACAGCAGACGTTTCGATCGATGTCCACTACGCATATAGATGGAGCGCCCCAAGGTAAGACCTACCATATTGGGTCCTAACAGGCCTGTTGATATGGCCGTTTTCCTTAGTAGAGGATCTTCTGGCAACATCAATGATGGTGCCACCATCACTTTGACGTTTTCTGGATTGGAAACACCAACACATTTAGCCAGTTTGATATCGGAAGGATTCAAACGGTGCCCCATACATTGTATCTCAGCACTTTTTTCTTCCGCCCATTGAATCGCCAGAGGAAGGATAAAGGGTAGTTTTGATGCAAGATCCATCCTATTCCTTTTGCACTCAATGAACCTTTGAAAACGGGCAGCTCCTATCTGGATGTATCGATATGAATGGAGACATTTGATCTTATATCTTCAATAACCCAGGTAGGGGCCATCAAGAAGAGCAGCATCTCAAGATGGTAAGGCTTACTCTCATTTCCATACACTTGTGGTGAAAGTTCCTTAACCAGCTTGCAGTATTCTTGGTAAGCATTTTTGTGTGATCGGTATTCAAAATCCTGGCTGGTTAAGCGGAAGATCGTCTGCATGTCATATTGTGAAAGTATTGCACTTCTCCCACTGGGCTGCGGGAACAGTGAACGTTCATCTGAATAGTTGAATAGAAGCCAGTTCAGTGAATAGATCACACGAGAGTCATAGATCACAAACTCATCCGGATTCAGGAACGATGCAACCTTGGATAGCGAAGAGATACAATCAAAATTATCTTTGGTGAGTCTGCCTTTATCCAGCTCACCGATAAATTTTTTGATCCGTTGATCATTTCTGTCATTTCTCTTGAATGAGCCAATCCCACCCCACTCCTGTATGGACCAGTAGTGGCTATTGAAATCAGAATCACTTTTCATCTTGTGGTGAAAATGGTCTTTGAGATAGAGATTCTTTTCATAGTTGGAGAGGTCGGCTGGAATATCCAATGGGCAACTGATTGGAATCTCCCAATCAAACTGCTCCAGTGGAATTCTGCTGGAAATCTCCTTGAGCTTACTCAATAAATTATTCATTGCCTCTTCCACAATTCATCTGCTCCATTTCAATATTGAATATAACAACAATGTATTCATTTACAGAGAGCCATTTCCTCAACAGCTCTGACCTATTCTTGATCTCCACGTTTATCTCTCCTGTATCTTCAATCACTATTGCTGATTCGCCCGATGATTGTCCACAGCGCAATACCTACTGACAAATAATCACAGTGTACGATGAATTTCACTCACACTCTAAATACTCATCATGACCATTTGTGACACGAGCAATTATCAAATAGAATTACGTCAATTAATGACGCATACAAAAGATACGTTACTATAGAAAGCCTGAGTCAATCACATGAAAGACACCTCACTTCGTCGCATTGAAACCCTTCGACTGATCCCACGTGCCCCTCTCTGGATTACAACAGCATCGCTGGTCGAACACCTGAAGGCAATGAACTATGAGGTGACCCAGAGAACAGTACAACGAGACCTCAACGAGCTATCCACCATCTTTCCGCTGGATTGCGATCTCGAAGGGCGCACCAACCGCTGGTGCTGGTTGGCAAATGCAGAGGTACTGGATCTACCAGGGATGAACTCACAGACCGCCCTTACCTTCTTTTTGGCAGAGCAATACCTTTATGAGATGCTGCCACCCACAGCAACGGATGCGATTGACCCCCACTTCAACAAGGCCCGCGAAGTACTGCATCAAACCAAGTCAAGCAAGATGGATCATTGGGTCGACAAGGTAAGAATTCTTCCCGAGTCACAGCGCCTATTGCCTGCCAGCCCCAAACAGGAGATCATTGAAGGGGTCTATACCGCTCTACTGGAGGGCCACCCCTTTTCTGCCCACTACCAGAAAAAGGGAGAGAAGAGCCTCACCCACTATGAGGTCATCAATCCACTGGGGCTGGTTTTCAGAAATCGCATCATCTATCTGGTTGCAACGCTATGGGATTATGAGGACCCTTTACAGTTTGCACTCCATCGATTCAACTCTGTTTCAATACTGGAGAATCAGCCCATCTACCGGCCAAAGGATTTCAACCTAGACCACTACATTGATACAGGTAACTTTGATTATATTGCTGGAGATGAGATCAAACTGGAGTTAATTTTCACCAATCATGCAGCTACCCACCTGAATGAGACGCCGCTCTCCAATGATCAACAGCTGACGACCACACGCGATGGAAAGACACGAGTAAAGGCTACTGTAAAGAACAGTGACCGACTCCGTTGGTGGATCAGAGGGTTCGGGGCTACCGTTGAGGTTGTCAAGCCTGCATCACTGCGAAAAGAGTTTGCTGACATGGCTTCAGCACTTTGTGCTCGCTACACAAGTTAATCACTCTTTTTTCTGACCAGCATATTAGGACACAGGAGCACAATAATGGACTCAAACGGTCTAGGACTAAAAGATATACCTATAAATTGCAAATCAAACGAATCACTCGGACTACACGAATACTCCGAGGCTCTTGTTGAATTTATCAGTGGCTGTGAAACACCAATGACCATTGCTTTACAAGGTGACTGGGGGAGCGGAAAAACAAGCCTGATGAATTTAATACGTAACGAACTATTCAATGAAGAAAAAGTGATGACCATATGGTTCAACACATGGCAATACTCACAGTTTGAAATGGACCATACACTTTCTCTATCAATGATATCCCATTTCATCGATAGCATTGAAGAGAGCGACGAGCACAGTAAAGCCAGTGAAACTGTAAAAAAGATTACAACCTTCCTCACAAGAGGAGCAAGAGCTGTCGGAACCGCAGTTACTGCACAAGTAACAGGAGACGCAGGCACAATGACTGCTATCGAAAATGCTGCAAAAGGCCTTGATGCCATGAGCCCCGCTCATGACATTAAAAACCTTAAAGATCAGCTTGAGAAAATGGTATCAGAGCGAGAACACCTTGAGCGTATCGTTGTATTTATAGATGATCTTGACAGATTAATACCTACAAAAGCGGTCGAGCTACTAGAATCTCTAAAGCTATTCCTTGATATTCCAAAATGTGTATATGTATTGGCTGTTGACTACAAAGTAATTGCACAAGGTTTAGCCAGCAAATTTGGCACAGCAGAAGCCGAACTAAAAGGAAAAAGCTTCTTTGACAAAATCATTCAAGTCCCTTTCAACATGCCTGTAGCCCAGTACCAGGCAGGGGAATACCTAGGAAAATTACTCAAAAAGATCAATATAAAATATCACACTGACGATCTGGAGATTTACTCCACTCTTGTCAGCTATTCAAGCGGATTCAACCCAAGAGGAATCAAGAGGCTATTAAATTCACTTTTTCTATTGAGAATAGTCGCTGAAAAAAAAGGAATCATCAACTCAGAGCACAGCATTGCAACAGAGGAAGAAATTTACAAAATTTTATTTGCAACGCTATGCATGCAATACTCTTTTGAACCTATGTATCTCTGGCTACTTGACCAAACTC
Source organism: uncultured Piscirickettsiaceae bacterium (assembly GCA_964344805.1). Lineage (GTDB taxonomy): Bacteria > Pseudomonadota > Gammaproteobacteria > Thiopontia. The sequence continues at coordinate 9,533 of CAYFOU010000098.1, forward strand.
ATATCGACGATGATTTTTTCAACAGAGCAAGAGACAATACTGCTTTAAGGAATAACTCTGACTTTTCATCATACCTTGAGGGTCACAACACCCTTGAAAAGGACCATAACTATTACAACAGATTATCACAGTTTATGGATACCTTTTATTCTGCAATACAACTACAAGCAGACCTTGATGACGCAGAAGGTGAACACCTAAGTCATCAGGAAATCAACAACCTTATGGAGATTATCAAATTTTCATCTGTTGTATCAACTGACGCAAAAGAAACATTATCTACAAAATCCCAAAGACAAGCCAACCGAGCAATGGCCACAACTATTGCACAAACAATTAACAAGCAATACAAAAGTGAGATCAATAGAATAAAAGGAGATCTCACCAGGGGCGGAGCATTTGTGTTTCAAAAAAGGTCTACACACCATGAAGGAGTTCAAATAAGATTGGTTTCTCACGAAATGGGGCTTGGATTCTGTTATGATGAAGACCTAATCACAGTATGGTTTGAACCATGGAAAAAGAAAAAATATGACTATGTAATGGAGTGGGGACAAAAAAATCTATTCTCAAATTTCCCCAATTTCAAAATAATCAATGATAAATATGCGGAACTGATCCGCATCAAACTGGATCATTCATATTCCAGAGAGGATAAAGTCCACGAATATGAAAACATCATCAGCTCATCATTAAAAACGATAATCCCCGCTCTTGTAGAACTTTACAAAAAACCTGAGAACACACAAGATTGATTAAAAAACATCTATTCCTTTTTCAGCACATTAAAATTCTGTATTGATGATAGAGTTTGAGGACAGACTGCAGGATCACATTTAACCACGGCAGTTACACAGTTGGACTTACAGTCCTCACAGTTTGAAGTCCTGCATGGAATCAATAATCTTTATTAATTGTACTGCTGTCTTCTTCTCATCAAACATTCCATCTTGATTGGTGACAATTACTTTACTCTTAACATTCAAAATCGTGGCAGTCTTTCCGGTACTATTTGCACGACTCACTTCAATGCCTCTTCCTTCCAAATGTTGACGCAGTTTTTCTCGATACAGATCTTTCAGCTCATTATTAATTTTCTGGTCATTCCCCTCAATCACCCCGAGTTTTACGACAAACTTTCTCGACTCGACAACATAACGTAGATAGGACGCAATCTGATGCTCCTCACAGACATTCCAACCAATGTACATACCCAACCCGGATCCATATCCGGTTATATCTCTTGGCACTTTTGCGGAATGGATAAATCTGCGGGACAAGGTCTCATCAATCCATTGAAACAATCCCTTTGTTAACGCTGGAGCAAGAGCGCAGCTATTCGCCGCATCCCATTAGCCCGCATATTTCATAGTTCATTCTCAAACCCTCAATTTTCCGGCGCGTGCT
>CAYFOU010000099.1:0-10907 GCA_964344805.1 uncultured Piscirickettsiaceae bacterium
TCCGGCTGAGGGGCGGATGGCACAGCCCAGGCCGGAGAGATGACCCATAACAAAAAGATGAGAAGAAGGGCAGGCTGACCAATGGTTATTAATTGACTTTTCCTCTGTTTGATCACAGACATTTTGCTATCCCCCGGTAAAAACAACCTGACACCTAACCAAGTCTTATACCACAAGAAGTATTTTGTATAGCAAAAACAGGGAGAACCCCATACCTTGCCCAAAATGGAAGGTCATTGAATCCAGCAAAAATATAAAGTGGTTTTGGTTCGGAGATCTGCAGCCCAATCAGCCTCTCATTGGCACATGAGCAGAGGCCAATCAGATAGAATTGGATAATAGAACGTTCCCTCTGATTCACTCCCCTCTGCGCCAGCAGTGAAGCCGCACCACCCAACGTAACAGCCGCTGTGGAGCATGTTCTCTCTTCCACTTTCCCGCCACCCGCTGATTGATCTCGACAAAGGTGGGATAGGGGTGGATGGTTCCCAACACCTTGTTGAGCCCAAGGCCATGGCGCATCGCCAGCACATACTCCTGCAGCAGATCTCCAGCTCGCTCGCCAACGATGGTAACGCCAATGAGTCGATCCTTGCCCGGCACCGTCAGCACCTTGATCCACCCCGTCTGCTCCTCTTCGGTGATCGCACGATCCAGCTCATTGAAGGGAAATTGGGTCACCTCATAGGCCACCCCTTCTCTTTTTGCCTGCTGCTCATTGAGCCCCACCTGGGCAATCTCCGGGGTAGTAAAGGTGGCCCATGGCATCACCGACTGATTGACCCGGAAACGTTTGATAAAGCCAAACAGGCTGTTGATCGTTGCCGTCCACGCCTGATTGGAGGCGGCATGGGTAAACTGGTAGGAGCCGGCCACATCCCCACAGACATAGATGGAGGGGCAGTGGGTCTGCAGGTATTCATTGGCCTCAATCGCCCCATAACCATTGATTGCTACCCCCACCTTATCCAACCCCAGCCCTTCGGTATTGGCGACACGGCCAGTGGCAATCAACACCTGGTCAAACAGAATATCGATATCAGGCGCCTCTCCCTCCCGATCCGCCAGCCGCAACGCCTGTTCCTCCCCCTTGCGCACAAAGGCAACGCTGTCCTTATGCAGTTGCAACTCAAGCCCCTCCACCTCGGAGAATTGCCGGATAAAAAGCCCTCGTACCTCCGGGTCTTCACGCGGCAACAGGGTATCTCGTCCCACCAGCGTCACCTGTGAACCCAACTGGGCAAACACCTGTGCCAGTTCGCAGCCAATGGTCCCGGTCCCCAGCACCAGCAACCGCTTCGGCAACTCCCGTAACTGCCAGAGACTATCCGAGGTGAGGTACTGGATTCGCTCAATGCCCTCAATTTCGGGGACGCGGGGGCGCGCCCCAGTAGCAATAATAATATTGCGTGCGGTGATCTCTCGACGCCCCACACAAACTGACCAGGGAGAGTTGATCACTGCCTCCCCCTGCACCACCTCCACCCCCAGATCGGTATAGCGCTCAATGGAATCATTGGGGGCAATGGTCCCGATCACCTGCTGCACCCGCTCCATCACCGCAGCAAAATCGACCTTGGCACCCACATCAATAAAACCAAGAGCCTGCGCCTTGCGCAGCTCGGAGACAATACGCCCGGAACGGATCAGCGCCTTGGAGGGAACACACCCTCGATTGAGGCAATCTCCCCCCATCTCCCCCTTTTCGATCAGGGTCACCTTGGCACCGGTGGCAGCAGCAATATAGGCGGAGACCAGCCCGCCGGAACCGGCTCCAACCACCACCAGATTGCACTCAAATGTGCGTGGCTTGATAAATACCCCCATCGGCTCTCCTCATTGATCACCTTCCATAGTGAATGAGTATCGCCAAAATCAGTCAATAATCAATAATTATCCACACATAAATTCAACTTCACAAAACGCAACATTTTACATAATTAAAATATTGCGCATCCAGCAGTTATCTCCTTGGTGTAGTGCTTGGTGGCTCACACTTCGGAGTAACTATGAAACTCCCGTAACCGTCAAACTATTAATGCCTCCCCAGCAGAGCTGGGGGGATCTCCCTTTTGTATCTGGGAGTTCTCCAATCAGGCGTTGCAGCCGCCTCCAAACAGCATCCATCAATTCATCCCTCTCTTATGCTGGCACCACACAGGGTTCACTTTTACATTCAATGGTCTCAATGGTCAGGTGTTTCAGTTGATCAAAGTCTTCCAGTAATGCCCTGTAATGCTCCACCTCTTTCGGGAAGTGCGTCACGATGGTGATGATCGCCGCATAGTGGTGAGCACTGACTCGCCAGATGTGCATATCCGCAATTCGGTTATCTCCATCCGACTCAATGGCTGCCCTGATCTCTTCAAGACGATCTTGCCCAATACTGCCATCCAGTAGCACCGGAGAGGTCTCCCGCATCAGTCCATAGGCCCAGCGTGCAATGATGATGGAACCGACAATGCCCATTATCGGGTCCATCCATGCCCATCCGTAATACTTGCCGGACAACAGCGCCACAATGGCCAGCAGAGAGGTGAAGGCATCTGCTATCACATGCATATAGGCTGCTTTCAGATTGTGATCTTCGTGATGGTGATGATCATGATGGTCGTGGTGGTGACCGTGATCGTGTCCATGATGATGGTGGTGATGATGATCATCCTTCAACAGAAAGACGCTGATGATATTCACAACCAGACCAATCACCGCAACCATGATCGCTTCATCAAACTGAATGGCGTGTGGGGAGAAGATTCGCTGCACCGACTCCAACAGCATCATCAATGCCACAACCGCCAGTGAGACCGCACTGGCAAAACCTCCCAGCACACCCACTTTACCTGTTCCAAAGGCGTACTCTGGGCTATTGGCATGAGCGCGTGCATAACGATAGGCAAAAATGGTGATCAGAAAGGCCGCTACATGAGTACCCATATGCCAGCCATCCGCCAATAGCGCCATCGAGCCATAGATTGTGCCTGCCACAATCTCCACCACCATTGTGATTGCCGTCAACAGCAGCACATAAAATGCCATGCGTTCACCTTGCTGGTTATCAATTGTGAAGTCGTGGCTGTGCTGCCATTGATCCAGTGTATGTGTATGCATGAGTCGCCGCTCCATTCATTGAAATGGGTTACAAAATAACACCGTACCCAGATACAGAGTCAACACCTGCACTGTTATAAAAAACTCGGCCGCAAGCAACCGAGTTTTTTATTCAGGGCAGTTCCAGAATCACGGTGCCCCCCCCTTCAGGCGCATTCATGATCTGTAGTTCGCCGCCATGTGCCTGCACAATATTGCGCGCAATGCTCAACCCCAGGCCAGCCCCTCCTGACTCCCGACTTCTGGAGTGCTCAATCCGGTAGAACGGCTCAAAGATCTTCGACAGCTCCGCCTCTGGTATGGGGTCACCTCCATTGTGGATGAAGATCTTGGCTATGTGATCCACACCCTCCAGAGTCACCTCAATCTCTCCCGTTCCATAACGAGCTGCATTCTCCAGCAGGTTGGTCAGACAGTGTTTGATGGCGTGGGGCTGCACACTGACAGTGTGTATTGATCTCCCCTTGTAACCCAAAGCGGATACCCAATGGATGGAGATCCTCCTGCATACTCTCCAGCAGTGCCTGCAGATCCATCCTCTGCCGTTGTTCCTTGCTCTCTGTCCCCTTCATGAAGTCGAGGGTGGAGCGCACCATCTCCTCCATATGGTTGAGATCAGTTTGAATCTCATCCTGTAGCTGTTGATCCTCCATCAACTCAGTACGCAGCCGCAAGCTGGGTCATCATCAACCACCAGCAGACGATCTGGTTGGTTTGTGGTCACCCGTTACTCCTGAATCGGGTATCCCAGTTCAGTCAGCTTCTCGCTGACCTGTGTCATCTGGTTCTCATCCAGCTCCAGGGTAACGCTCTTCTCTTCTACATTGACGCTCACCTGATGAACACCCTCCATCTGCGACAAATTGTCTGTAATCGTGCCTGCACACCCACCACACATTACATTCGCTACAGTGACTGTTTTTTGCATATCCTACCTCTTCATCATTGGATTCCTGATTATTCAGTTTGGTACTGATAATTCTACGCAAATCATGTAACTGGAATATGTCAGTAGAGATCAAATTTGTAATCGAATGTAATAATGAAGGCTCGCAATAGATATGCCGCGATTATTGAGCATCCACCTGACTCTATTTTGGTTTGACACATAACTAACAACACCCTCCAGAAGAGACCTCTCCGGCCTCCACCTCTCGTTCAAAAGGCATCACGGTTCCACAGCCATCAAAGATACCGTAGTGGGTATTCCAGTTACCGATAAACTCGAAGTGGTCAATAAAGCGGGTATCGTGCAGCATGCGCCAGCTGTTACCACAGACCGGCTCCACCTTGCCGCTCTCAAAAATATGCCCCTTGTCGAGTTCGAAACAGTCTGGATGGTGCGGCACACTCCCCTTGTAGATCACCGCCTGTCCATAATCCTCACACGCCTCTTCCAGTTCGGGGATCTTGAAGAGGCGATAAGTGGCAGAGTAGAAGCGGTGCACCCCCAACCTCTTCTCGATCTCCGGGTTGTCCACCGTCAGCGGACGGTCCTCCACCAGACGGGGGTCGGCAAAGCCGTTGCGCTTCGCCAGGGTAAGGAAGTCATTCCAGTAGAGCGCCCCACTCAGCCACTCCCCATAGGGCAGCGGATCGTTGACCAGCACCTCCGGCACCCGACGCTCGGAGTAGACATCGGAGAAGTAGAGTTCACCGCCGGGCTTCAGCACCCGCCACGCCTCACGCAGCACCGCATCCTTGTCCGGCGAGAGGTTGATGACGCAGTTGGAGACGATGATGTCGAAACTCTCATCCTCCAGATCGAGCTCATCCAGCTTTTCGATATAGCCCTTCTTGAATTCCACATTGGGCTGACTGTAACCGTAGCGCTCGGTGTGCCAGTCGATATGGCGGTTGGCCACCTCCAGTTGCTCATCGGTCATATCAACCCCAACCACAAAGCCCTCCTCCCCCACCAGCCGCGAGAGCAGGTAGACATCACGCCCGGAACCGCTGCCAAGATCGAGAATCCGGGTCCCTTCCAATAATTGAGGAGAAACCAGCCCACAACCATAATATTTGGAGGCCACTTCATCATGGATATCGGCCATCGGCCCCTTCAGATGGTCCGGGGTATCGCTGCCGGTACAACAGGCGTTGGTTTGCAGATCATTATTGGTCACCAGAATCTGACCGTAATATTTCTTCACTTCATCATGCATGATGGGGTACATCCTTGTCTCTGGAAAATTGTCTGTATCGCACCTGTGGTGCGCGGTAAAATCGCCACACACTATAAATGAATGGATAAACTGCGAACAGGCCCTATTGTGACCCAGCCAGAGACCATCGCCGCTATCGATCTCGGCTCCAACAGCTTCCACATGATCGTGGCCCGACACCAGAACGGGCAGCTACAGATCGTGGATCGGGTCAAGGAGATGGTGCGTCTCGGTGGCGGTCTCGACAAGAAGAACAACCTCACCCCGGAGGCGATGGAGCGTGCCCTCTCCACACTGGAACGCTTCAGCCAGCGTCTCAAGGGGATTCCTCCCCACGCCATCCGTGCTGTCGGCACCAAGACCTTGCGTACTGCCCGCAATGCGGAGCCGTTTCTGGAACAGGCGCAACGGGCACTCGACCACAAGATCGAGATCATCTCCGGTTTCGAGGAGGCACGACTGGTCTACCAGGGGGTCACCCACGACATCGAGGTGCAGGATCAGCGGCTGCTGGTGATCGATATCGGCGGACGCAGTACCGAGCTGATTCGCGGCGTTGGTCAGCAGCCACGGCAGATGGACAGCCTCACCATGGGCAGCGTCAGCATGAGCCTGCGCCACTTCGGCGATGGCATCATCACCCACAAGCGGATGGAGCAGGCAGAGCTGGATGCACTGGCAGAGCTGCAGGGGGTACGCAAACAGTACAAACAGAGTCGCTGGGAGCGTGCCATCGGCTCCTCCGGCACCATCCGCACAATCGCACGCATCATCCATACTGCAGGCTGGAGCCACAACGCCATCACCTTCGAGGCACTGAAACAGCTACGCAAGCGGGTGATTGAGGCGGGCAGCATCGATGCCTTGCAACTGGAGGGGCTGAAAGAGGAACGTCGCCCGGTCTTCCCCGGTGGGCTCGCCATCCTCTACGCCGCCTTCAAGAGCCTGAAGATCGAGGAGATGCTGGTCTCCGATGGCGCACTGCGCGAGGGGGTGGTCTACGACTACATCGGCCGTATCACCAACCATGACATCCGCGAGCTGGCAATCGACAACCTGATGGAACGCTATCATGTTGACAGTGCCCACGCCGAGCGGGTCCATGTAATGGCCAGTGCCCTCTTCAACCAAGTGGCCCACCACTTCTCCGATGATGAGGAGCGCTTTGAGAATGCACTGCGCTGGGGAGCCAAGCTGCACGAGATCGGACTGGCCATCTCCCACCGCAAATATCACCGCCACAGCGCCTATCTGATCGAGCACTCCGATATCCCCGGCTTCTCCCGTCAGGAGCAACGCACCCTCAGTGCGCTGGTCGGGGCACACCGAATGAAGCTGAAAGGGGGACACTTCAATGCCTTCCGTCTGAGGAAGACCCTCTACCGGCTGGCAATCCTGCTGCGAATTGCTGTACTGCTCCACCGGGGGCGTGGCACCACGCCAATTCCGGTCCCGCAAATCGATTTTCTGGACGATGGTGTCTCTCTGAGTTTTGATGCAGCATGGTTCAATGAACATGCACTGACCCGTCACGATCTGGCGGTAGAGCAGAAGAATCTGAAAAAGGCAAAATGTTCACTCAACTACACCATTAGTGGCTAATAATCACCTCTCTTGCCCTTAACAATTACTTGGGGCAAATATAAATTTCCTTATATTAGATGCGTGATATACTCGAAATCCAACCTGCCCCTTTGGATTAGTGATTATTTGGATTAGTGATTTTCTGCCCTGATGAACCCGATCTACATCCAGCTCCGCAAACATGTCCTGATCCCGCTCTCACTGATCCTGATCCTGATCATGGCGGTCTCCAGCACCATCTTCTATCAACATCAGGTACACCAGTGGGAAGAGAATCAGAAGACACTCAACCAGCAGCTCAATGACCATTTTGTTGAGGCAATGGAGGCCAATGTCTCAAAGATGGAGCTGGCAATTGATACCTTCGAGCACAGTCAGAAGATCATTGATGCCTACCAGCAACAGAATCGCGAACAGCTCTACCAGAACACCATCTCTCTCTATCGTGAGCTGAATCAGAAGCACCACATCACCCACTTCTACTTCACCAATCTGGACCGCACCAACTTCCTGCGTGTGCACCAGAAGGATCACTTTGGTGATGTGATCAGCCGTCGCACCATGGTGAAGGCTCAGCAGAACCAGAGCGCCTCCTGGGGGATCGAGATCGGTCCACTCGGCACCTATACCCTGCGGCTGGTCAAACCCCTCTACAGTGATGGACACAGTGGTAACGTGATCGGCTATATCGAGCTGGGGATGGAGATTGAGCATGCACTGGCCCATCTCGCCGAGGAGATGAATATCGATCTGGCGGTACTACTGAAGAAGAGTGCCATTGACCGCAATCTGTGGAAGAGCGGCATCGAACGGCTGGGGCGCAGCGCAGACTGGGACCTGTTCAACCATATGGTCACCATCTACAGCAGCAAATATGCCCTGCCCACTGTTGTAGTAAACCATATCGATACACAAGGGGCGGAGCTGAAGCCGAGCTACGCTATCCTGACCGATGAACAAGACCACACCTACAACGTCGGCTTTGTCCCCTTCCACTCCATCAACAAGAATCAGCACGGTACCCTGATTGCCGTTACCGATATCACCCCGCTGGCTGATGAGCTTACCCAGCAGATCGAGACCATCCTCATCATCTGTCTGGTCATTTCACTGCTCTACATCATCATCCTCAACGCCTACCTCAACCGCATCGAACACTCGATCTACAGGAGCATGAAGGAGGCGGAAGAGGAGATCCGCGAGAGTGAGGCCCGTCTCAAGGAGGCACAGCGTCTGGGCCAGATCGGCAACTGGGTACTCGACCTGAAGCAGAAGCGGCTCGACTGGTCCAACGAGATCTATGAACTGTTCGGGCTCACCCCCCGGTTCGGTTCCCCCCTCCTACGCCCAGTTCCTCAATCTGGTCCACCCGGATGATCGTGACAAGGTCGATGAGATCTATACCCAGCAGGTGAAGCAGCAGCCCAGCTGTCAGGTGCAACACCGCCTGCTGATGGGGAACGGTGAGGTCAAATGGACCGAGGACCGCATCGAGACCCTCTATGACCGTGATGGCACCCCCATCCTGCTCAGAGGTACCGTTCAGGACATCACCGAACACAAGGTGGCGGAAGTCAAGGTGGAGCAGGCAAGCCGTGCCAAGGATGAGTTCCTCGCCTCAATGAGCCATGAGCTGCGTACCCCGCTCACCAACATCATCGGCAACTGCGAGTTCCTCAACGAGATGGAGCATGACCCGGAGAAGCAGAAGCTGATCCACTCCATCGAGATCTCTGGCCACAGCCAGCTTGCGCTGGTCAATGACATCCTCGACATCTCCAAGATCGAGTCGGGCAAATTCACCATTGATGAGAACCCCTACAACCTCAACACTCTGATCCAGAATATCCACCACATCTTCTCGATCCGGGTACAGGATGCCGGGCTCAAGTTCCAGATCAACCAGAAAGAGCTGTTCCCGTACCGGGTGATCGGCGATGGGCAGCGCATCGGACAGATCCTGATCAACCTGATCGGCAACGCCATCAAGTTTACCGAACACGGCACCATCACCCTCTCGGTCTGGGCCGACCACGGCATGCTCCACTTCAGCGTCGAGGATACCGGCATCGGCATGTCACCCGAGGTGCAGAGCCGTCTGTTCCAGCGCTTCGAGCAGGCCGACAACTCCATCTCCCGCCGTTTCGGCGGCACCGGGCTGGGACTCTACGTCTCCGGCAACCTCGCCAAGTTGATGGGTGGCACCATCACCGTGGAGAGCGCCGAGGGGATTGGCTCCATCTTCCAACTCAATCTCCCCTTCCACGAGAGTGATATTGCCACCAAAGCCCCAACCAACAAACAGGCACCACGACAAGGCAATATCCTCGAACAGCAGATCGACGCCAAGGTGCTAATCGCCGAAGACACCCCGGAGCTGCAGATGCTGGAGCGCCGTATTCTGGAGTCGATGGGTGCCACTGTAACCACCGCCAATAACGGCAGGGTCGCCGTCAATCTCGCCAACGCCACCACCTTTGATCTGATCCTGATGGATATGCAGATGCCGGAGATGGACGGTATCGAGGCAACCAAGGCACTGCGTGCAATGGGCAATCCAGTGCCAGTTGTTGCCCTCACTGCCAACGTGATGCAGAAGCACCGCGACGCCTTCAACGAGGCGGGCTGTGACGGCTTCCTCGAAAAACCGATCAACAAACAGGAGTTGGCTCAATTGCTGAAGCAACTGCTGAAACCGGCAGAGAAGAAGAGCACGGATGCCCCGGCCACCACCGGGGAGGTCGACAGCTCGGTTGATGATGAGCTGATGGCCCTGTTCCAGGAGCGCATGGAAATTCTGCAAGGGGAACTCTCTGCCGCCTATGCACAGCAGGCGTGGGACAAGGTCTACCAAACCTCCCACACCATCAAGGGGAGTGCCGGTTCCTTTGGCCGCCCCGACCTGACCCAGCTCGCCACCAGCGTCTGTGATGCCATCAGTGCCGAGGAGATGGAGCAGGCCGCAACCCAAGCCTCTGCACTGATCAATGCAATGGCGAAGTAGAGCGGACCGAGACAGCACATTCCCTCCCCTCCAATCAATGCCTTATTGTGAGGCATTAGTATTCCCTAATGATCCATAACCATGCGTGCACCATTGAGCACACTGGCCCAAAAATCACACAAAAAAATATTAATATATATAAATCAATCAGATAATAACAGACTCATCAGTTGGCACACTCACTGCACTAAGGGGTTCAGTGGTCATCAATGGCCCAAAACCTTTCTGAACCCTTACAGAGGAAACCAAACCCATGAGTAGTAGTTCAAGACGCAGTTTTCTGAAGAGAAGTTTGCTGGCACTGGCCACTGCCGCCACCCTGAGCGGCCTGCCCCTGGGCAGCAGTGCCCACGCCACCGTAGGCGATCCCGAAAAAGAGGATCTGAAGTTCGGCTTTATCAAGCTCACCGACATGGCCCCGCTCGCCATCGCCTATGAGAAGGGCTACTTCGAGGATGAGGGGCTCTACGTTACCCTGGAGGCCCAGGCCAACTGGAAGGTGCTATTGGATGGCATCATTGATGGTCAGCTCGATGGTGCCCATATGCTGGCCGGGCAGCCACTCGCCGCCACTATCGGTTTCGGTACCAAGGCTCATATTGTCACTCCATTCAGTATGGACCTCAACGGCAACGGTATCACCGTCTCCAACGAGATCTGGGAGCAGATGAAGCCACACATTCCAAAGATGGCCGATGGTCGCCCCCAGCATCCGATCTCTGCGGCCTCACTGAAGCCGGTAGTCGAAAAGTACAAAGAGGAGGGCAAGCCGTTCAAGATGGGGATGGTCTTCCCGGTATCTACCCACAACTATGAACTGCGCTACTGGCTCGCCGCCGGTGGTATCCACCCCGGCTACTACGCCCCGCACAAGGGGGATATCCAGGGGACCATTGATGCCGAGGCTCTGCTCTCGGTCACCCCACCCCCACAGATGCCCGCCACCCTGGAGGCCGGTACCATCTACGGCTACTGTGTAGGTGAGCCGTGGAACCAGCAGGCGGTCTTCAAGGGGATCGGTGTTCCGGTGATCACCGACTACG
>CAYFOU010000100.1:0-10856 GCA_964344805.1 uncultured Piscirickettsiaceae bacterium
GGAGTCTGCCTTTTCTCTACTTGATTTGCGAGTGGTTTGCAGGATTTAGGTACAATCGCTTATTGTAACTAGAGGGAGGTAGTTGGAGGTGGAAGGAAAAAACAGGGGATCTTTGGCTGGAAACCCGGATCTTGATTGGAGTCAGGTGCGTGAAACGGTGATGATGTTCCGTATTGCCGTGGCGCTGATTGAACATTCGATGTCAGATGGGGATCACTCGATACGTGAAATGATCGATCAATTCTCTACCATGGCGGGAAAGGTGGCGCAGATCCGTTTTCAGGTGCAGCAGATGCATGAAGAGTCGAAGGAGTTTTTTGACTCGCTCGGTATTGAGGAGGAAGGCAGGGTATCCATTGAAGCATATCTGTCCAGATTGAAGGGGGTGCGTGGTGGTGTGGAGCGCAACTGTGCAACGATGAACCATACGCTGGATGATGCCATTGTTGCTTTTCAGGACTTTGATCGTCTGTCTCAGCAGCTGGAACATATTGGACGCTCACTGAATGCAACGGCTGATCTGGTTGAGGACTCATCCAGAATTTATGATCCCTACGAATGGTTGTACCTGCAGGAGAAGATCCGCTCAACCTTTGCAATGGTGGATTCTCAGGTGCTATTTGAGGCGATGCTTAAAGGAGAGAGCAAGGAGGAAGCACTGCGTCAGGCGAGTGTGGTCAAACGCCAGAGCGGAGACCAGTTTGAGGCCTTCTGAAGGAGGGCTTCCTGAGCAATAACCGGCTTTCCCCGGAAGTTGTGGTTACAGTGGCAGAATTTCGTTGGGAGGAGACTCGTTCTCCAGTAGCTTGTTGATCTTGAATTGCTGGGTAAGGGTGTCCAGCTTCTTTGATTCTTCGTGCAGTTCCTGGGTATTGTCCGATGTGGTGCTGACAAAGGCGACGTTCTGCTGACCAATCTGGTCGATATGGCTGACAGCGATATTGACCTGATCAACACCATTCTTCTGCTCCTGGCTGGCAAAGTTGATCTCGGTAATCAGGCTACTGACCTTCTGTACGGTGGTACGGATTTCATCCACGGTATCCCCGGTCTTTGCTACCAGTGTATTGCCATCTTTGACGTGGTCTACATTCTCGGTGATCAGTTTCTTGATCTCTGCGGCAGCGCCTGAACTGCGGTTGGATAGGTCGCGTACCTCACGTGCAACCACCGAGAACTCTCGCCCATGTTCGCCGGCACGTGCGGCCTCTACAGCCGCATTGAGTGCCAGCAGATCGGTCTGTGAGGCGATTTCATCAATGATGTTGATGATCTCCTCCATACGGTTACTGGAGGAGCTGATCTGCTGCATGGCGAAGTCGACCTGATCAATCACATCATCTGCTTTTGAGGTCAGCGTCAATGACTCCCTTGAAAGTTGGTCGGCAATTTCGGTGTTGGCTGCGATATGTTCAATGGAGGAGGCGATCTCCTCCATGGAGGCAGAAGTTTGTTCAATCGATGCGGCTTGATGGGCAGTGCGGTCAGAAAGCTCCAGGGTGCTGGAAGAGATGCCAGTGAGCCCGTTGGAGACATGGGTGCTCAGCTGTTTGACTTGACCAATCATGTGCTGCAGATTATCCAGTGCGCGGTTAAGTGACTTGGCCAGGTTGCCGCGATGACCGCTGTAGCCCTCATCAATTTTCAATGTAAGGTCGCCATTCTCCAGAGCCAGTGCAATGGAGGTCATGTCATCAAAGGCGTTGCCCAGTGTCTGGATGGAGCGGTTGATGTTCTGTTTCAGATGGTTCAGATCGCCATGCATCTCTGCATTCACCTGAATATCGAATTCACCTTCGGAGACCCGATCCATGACGATGTTGATGGTGTGTATGGCTTCGTCAAGGTTGCTGATTGAGGTCTCTGCCAGAAGGATGATTGCCTTGTATTCCCCATCCAGTGTGCTGCTGTCAAAATCGACCTGAAAGTTCCCGGTTGCGATCTTCTGCATTGCATTCTGAATCATTCCCATATTGGAGGCGATATTGTCTGCGGAGCGGTTCACCTCTTCCTTCAATATCAGCAAGTCCCCTTCAAAATCCTGTGTTACCCGTTTGGAAAAGTCTCCAGAGGCAATGCCGGCCGTTACTTCACGTACTTCCTGAATGGCCCTGGAGAGGGCCAGAATGGACTGCTCAACATGGTTTGCTATGGCGCGGTACTCTCCTTCCAGCTCCTCTCCATCGAGTTGTACCATAAAATCACCCTTGGCAAGGGACTGCATGGCATTCTGAATCATTGCCATATTGGCTGCGACATTGTCTGCAGAGCGGTTAACTCCCTGTTTCATTTTTAGCAGATCGCCATTGAATTCCTGAGTGATGCGTTTGGAGAAATCACCGGCAGCGATACCGGATGTAACATCGCCGACCTCTCCAATGGCGCTGGAGAGATCCTGCATCAGCTGGTTGACGGCATTCCCGGCCATATCCAGCTCATTGTTCATCGGTTCCAGCTGGGTTGAGAAGTCTCCCTGTTTCCCGATATGGATCAGATGGTCTGAGATTTTGTTGATGGAGCGCATAATGCTGCGGCTGCTCAGGATGTAGTCGATCATGCCGATCAGCAGACTGATGATTAACAGGAAGAGTATCCAATCCTGGGCCTGTTCCATGCTGGAGCGGTTCTCTGATACCAGAGCCAGAGAGCTCTTTTGTAGTTGGTTCAAGATATTGTTTGCGGACTGGTGGAGCGCCTCTTTGGCCTCCATTTGCTGCTGAATCAGGGACTCAACGTTATTCAGTTCAGCCTTGTACTGTTCAGGAAATATTGTCAGTTGATGCTTGATCTGGTAATTCTTTTCTGTCCGCTTGGCTTCAGAGAGTTGAAGTGCAGGGGTAGTCAGCACCTTGTGGATGGCATCTTCCAGTTTGATGATCAGCTCATTGATGTTGTGACGTTCTGTCGGTGACGGGTTGAGAAAATAGGCTTGGCGTGCATCAGCCAGGTTTTGAAGTGCACGGATGGATTTTGAGGTGAGTGCCATGGTTACCAGGGTGCTGCCCATACCGCCCTCTGCCGAGAGGTTGTTCAGCGCCTGAAAGTTGGGTTGTAACTCCTGCTCCAGCTCCCTCAGCTTCTGTTGTGGATCATGGTCTGACTCTTTTTGCGCCACGACTTCCAGCAGTTCTGTTCTGAACCGTTCCAGGCTCTCAATCAGTGGTCCCCGGTTGGTTGAGGGAATAGCACGAAACTCCTCATTCAGTAGCGGGATATTTCTTTCAAGTTCTTCTAGTTGTATCGGGGATTCAGTTGCCAGATAGCGCTTCAGTGGATGCTCCAGAGTCTGCATAAAGGAGGATTGAGCCTTGGAATACTGTAATAGTATCGATGAGTTGCTGGTTGATTCACGCAGAATCAGGATTGCAACTGCGCTGATGGTTAGTGCGACGACAAACTGGATGGTGGATGAGAGTAAGATGTTGGCCTTGATGCGCATATCTGCCGGCTCCTGGTTTAGGTGGTCTGTTTCTGGCGAGCGGCTTCGCCTTTTAATTTGATAAAGTTGGCGCGCTTCCAGTGTCTCAATTGGTTGGAGTGCTCCTCTTTCCCAACCAGTGGTACCGCATGGAGTAGCGCCTCTGGAATTCGTTTCAGGTCACAGCTCAATTCTGAGGCATTGAGCGCTTCTGCAGCCTTGGGCATGCCATAGATTACACAGCTCTCCCGGTTCTGGGTGATGGTTCGTGCCGCCTGTTTTCTCATCTTCAGCAGCCCATCGGCACCATCACTTCCCATTCCGGTCAGCAGCACGCCGATGGCGTTGTGCTGGGCCACCGTACTGGTGGAGCTGAACAGGCGATTGACGGATGGTACAAAAGTGTCATCGATATCACGTTTGCTCAGGGTGATGCAGAGCTCTTCCTTCTGGTTCCGGTTCAGGCTGATGTGCATGTCACCGGGGGAGATCAGGACCACACCAGGGGTGATCCGGTCTCCCTGCTGTGCCTCTCGCACCTGCATCGCCACTTGTCGATTGAGTCGTTCGGCGTAGCTGTTGCTGTACTGGGTGGAGATGTGGATGGCTACCACAATGCCGGGAGTCTCTGCGGGCAAGGCGCGCAGCAATTTCTCAACCGCATTAACGGCACCGGTTGAGCCGCCAATGACAATTACCGGACTGTTTTTTGTTGTGCTGTTTTGCAGTATTGTCGGTTTGTAGATATTGAAGCGTCGTTTGGCGAAATACTGCTCGGAGAACTCCAGTGACTCTGCAACCCCGATGGCGAGATGCCCATCGTTTTTCAACAGCTTGTGTAAACGCAGCAGCAATGCCTGAATCATGTCTTTGGCAAAGTAGATGGTGACATTGCGACAGAGAATCAGGTCAAATTCGGTCTTGATCAGTGGGTAGTGGTCATCAATCAGATTGATTTGCCGGAACTGGACCATCTGGCGAAGCTCCGGGACCACTTGATAGTGTGTGGCCTTGTCATCGACAGGAGTGAAGTACTTGTTTACCAGATCGGAATCTATCGCGGCCATGGCCTCTGCCGGATAGATGCCCTTGCTGGCCTGACGCAGTACATTGGTATTGATGTCGGATGCGAGGATCTTGATATCCCACTCTGGACCAAAATATTCACTCAGTAATATCGCCAGTGTATAGGGCTCCTCCCCAGTAGAGCTGGCGGCGCTCCAGATACGGATCTTCCGCTCGCCGATGGTACGTAGCTCAATCTCTGGCAGAAGTGTGTCACGAATGTAGTCGAGCTGGATGCTTTCACGAAAGAAATGGGTCTTGTTGTTGGTGATCAGGTTGGTCAGGTGTTGCCGCTCTTCCTGTTTTTGTGACAGTGCCTGATGGTAGTAATTGGTGAAGTCCTTATAGCCCAGCTGCTCCATTCTCCGTTTCAGATGGGTGTAGACCAGACTGCTATGGTTCTCCTGGATAACGATCCCCAGCTCTTGTCGCAGATGTTTGAACAGTAGCTCCAGTTCACTGTCAGAGAAAGGAACCGTCTTTTCCTTAAACATGTGAATGTGCCCGATTACTCAAAGTCATCATGCATGTTGTTCAGAAAATCATCCTCCTCTTCTTCAGCGTTTTCTTTTTGCAAGGGGGCAGGTTGATGGGGTTCTCCATTCGATATCATCGAAGGGGAAGGATAGGTCCCCAGTTCATACTCATTGGGAATGGTAAACTGGTTGATCTGTTGCTGCATGCTGTTGGTGTTTTCGGTCATACTGATGGTGGTACTGACCAACTCCTCAACGAAGTCACGGTTCTGGTTATTGAGTTTGTCCAGCTCTCCCATCGCCTGATTCACCTCCTTGATCCCCAGTGCCTGCTCTGCAGATGCGGAGTCGATATCATTGACCATATCTCCAATCTGGATCACCGTATCGATGATACTTCTCAAGTCGTGGTTAACCTGATCATTGAGGTTGTTGAGGGACTGTTCCGAATCCTCCCGTATGGTGTCCAGCAGTGCCATATTCTTTTTCTGGATCTCCTGGATAATCTCCATTGAGCTGCTGGTGGTTTCGGTCGCTGCGGTAGCGTGGACCATACTCTCATCAGCCAGTGCACCGATCTCTTTTGCGGCCTTGGCAGAACGGTGGGAGAGTTTGCGCACCTCGGAGGCCACCACGGCAAATCCCTTGCCCTCCTCACCCGCACGAGCGGCCTCAATCGAAGCGTTGAGCGCCAACAGGGTGATTTTTGATGTAATGTCATTAATCACCGAGATGATGCCTGATATGCGCCTGGAGGATTGTGTGATGCCGGTCATTACCATGGAAATCCGGTCATTCTGCTCGCTGACACTGCTAAACAGATCACGGTTTGCATTGGTGATATTCTCGATCATCTGCCTGTTCTGATCGGAGGTCAGCGCCAGTTCATCACTCACCCTTGATACCGTATGCTCTGCGGCTTCCCTCGCCTGTACTGAGAACTGACTGGCCTTGGAGGCATTGGTTGCATTGTGAGCCACGGTGGAGGATAGCTCGTCCGATGCCGAAGCGGTCTGCTGCAGTGAGGCGGCCTGATTGATGGTCCGCATGGAAAGATCTTTGGCACTCTGGTTGACCTGCCGGGAGAGCTGGTCCATCTGTTCGGAGGAGGTCTTCAGCAGGTTGATCATTGAGGCGATATCTCCCTGTGACTTGTTGGAGGCCTCTTGCAGCGTTCCAAACAGCCCTGCATGGCTGCCCTCGATCTCTGTGGTCAAATCCCATTCTGACTGGGCAACGGTCACTTTAACGGCCTCGTTGAGGATGCTGCTCATCGCATCCAGGCTGTTGTTGAGATTGGTCTTCAGGGTATCCAGGTCACCGGAAAGGGGTATTTCCAGCCGTTCATCAAGACGGCCCTGAGAGAGGGCGCTCATTACCTCACCAATCTGGATGATGGCTCCATGAAGGGAGGAGAGGGTGGTGTTGATATTCTCTTTCAACAGGCTCAATTCCCCTTTGGCCTCGGTTGTGACCTGCTGATCAAACTGCCCTTCAGACATCCGTCCCATCACCTCGTTGATGTTACTGACCATCTCTGCCATCTGTGCGACCGAGCTGTTGATGCTCTCTTTCAATGTGAGCAGATCTCCTGTCAGCTCCATCTCCATGCGAGCCTCCAGATTGCCTTCAGCAACCTGTTCCATGGTCTCCTGCACTCCATTGAGTCCTTGCTGAATGTTCTCCAACAGATCATTGAAGGAGCGTCCAATCTCACCAAATTCATCCTTTTGCTGGATATTGCAGCGTAGACTAAAGTCACCACTCTCCATGATGTCGTGCATCCTGTTGCGCAGGAATACCGCCGGGGTGCGGATAGAGTGGGAGAGTATCATCCAGATCAGTGTAACCAGCAGGATGGCGATCACTGAAATGGCAGCCATAGTGATATAGACGCCCTTGGCGGTTTCGTAAAATACCTCTTTGGCAGTGGAGATGTTCTCTTTTTGCAGACGGATCAGACGCTCCAATTGGTAAATGAGTTGATCCTGAAAGGCGGTTGCCTTGCTCAGGTCTTCAGCAGACTCATCGCCGAATCCATCAATGGTGTTCTGGATAATGGCATAGACTACCGGGTAGTTCTCTTCGGAAACCTGAATGATATGCTGGATAATCTGCTGTTCTTCTCCTTTGGCTTCAGCACTACTGGTACTGCCCCCATCTGCATTGACCATTTTTTGTAGCTCTTCAAAGGTGGCTGCGTATTGACGTACGCTTTCATTGAATTGCCCCTGAATAGCCAGCATCTCCTCCTCATCATCAGTCAGTACAATACTGCGGATATTGAGCAGGCGCTTGTAGGAGGTTTCTCGAATCTGATAGACCAGACCCAGTTTCTTGTTGTGAATTTCAAGGATATCGGTCATCTCCTGCTGCATCTGTACAATATTCTGATAGACCATCAAAGTCCCTCCGCCTGTCAGCATAAAGACCATGATGAAACCGATGGTAATGCGTTTTCCTATCTGCAGGTTATTGATGAAATTCATGGCTGTTTCTCTTGTTTTTATATTTTATCGATGTTCGGATTAACGGGATTGCTGACCCTTGTTGATGCCTCTGTAGATGGCACTGATCTGTTTCTGGTTGAACAGGGTTTCCAGATCCAGAATCATCAGAATCTCCTCATTGATATTGATAACCCCCTCGATAAATTCGGCATCAATAATGCTGAGGTTCTCTACCAGAGGAGCGATCTCGTGGTTGGGGACATAGATTACGTCAGAGACGGAGTCGACAACGATTCCCACTTTTTGCCCATAGATCCTGAGAATGATGATTACACTGGTTTCGCCGCCCTCTTCTTGCGGGATGTGGAAACGGATGCGCATGTCCATGATCGGAATGATGGCTCCTCGCAGGTTGATCACCCCCCGAATATAGCTGGAGGTGTTTGGGATGGAGCGGACCGGGACGTCATCCACAATCTCGTTGGTATTGAGAATGTTGATGCAGTAGGTGTCGCCTCCCAATGAGAAGGTGATCAGCTGCTTGCCGTTTTTCGGATCATAGATAGCATGTTCGCTATCGTCGTAGTCATCCAGATTGTCCCAGGATTCAATCCACGCCTTTACCTCAGGGTCAACAGGTCTGCTGTTTTTGTCATCAATGGTTTCGACAGGATCCATGCTTAGCAGTATCTGTTTTCATTTATGCGTTATTTATGGAGGGTTGGAATACTAACGGTAATTAACGCAATTTCTTGAATGATATGCTATTAGATGGCTCCTTAAATTAAAATAAGGGATGCCTTAGTGGTGTTATAACTCGGACCTGCTAATGCGCTAACCTGCAGTAAAGGGTTTGGCAACCACCAGAATCACAATCGCAATCAGCAGCAGGGTGGGGATCTCGTTGAAGAGGCGGTAGAAGGTGTGGGAGCGCTCATTTTCACCATGACTGAAGACCTTCATGTATTTCCAGCAGTAGTAGTGGAATACCAACAGCCCAACCACCAGTGTTAGTTTGATATGGAGCCAGAGCGGCATCGCCCAGTGCCAGAGATCGACCATCCACAGCCCGGCCAGCAGGGTCAGGACCATCGCCGGGGTCATGATGTAGTAGAAGAGCTTGTACTCCATCACCTTCAGGGTCTCATCGACCTCGGCTGACTCGGTCATTGCGTGGTAGACGTAGAGGCGGGGCAGATAGAAAAGTCCGGCAAACCAGGAGATCAGGGCCAGCAGGTGGATCACCTTGGCGGTGATGAAGCTCTCTTGTAGCTGGATATAGAAGGTGCCCACTACCAGTAGCAGGACAATGGGTTGCAGTATTTTCAGGAAGTTTCGGTTCATGTTGTTCTACCTCGTTGAATAAAGCCCTCTGCCAGTGCCCGGTAGATCGGTTTGGGACAGAAGATCCTGGAGGTGCCGTAGGCGATAAAGGCGGTGGCCATCAGTGGCAGCAGCATCTGCTGGTTGTCGGTCATCTCCATCACGATGACAAAGGCGGTGATCGGGGTCTGTACCACTCCGGCAAAGTAGCCCACCATCCCCAGCAGAATGGTGGCGGAGAGCAGCTCCGGTGAGAACCAGTTGGCAATACCGGCACCGATCCCGGCCCCGGCAGCGAGGGAGGGGGCGAAGATGCCACCGGGGATCCCACTGAGAAAAGAGGAGAGGGTGGCCGCCATCTTCATCAATGGATAGAAGAAGCCCCCTTCGACCTCCCCATTGATCAGCGCCTGCGCCTCGTGATAACCGGTGCCGTAGGCGGTGCTGCCGGAGGTGAGCCCAACGGCGGCCACTACCAGTCCGCAGAGGGCCGGTACCAGAATGGGGTGGGTGTCGATCTGTGGACCTACCTTGCGGGTTCCCTCGATCAGCCCGGTGGCAAAGAGGCCGCCGATGGCTCCGCCGATCACTCCACAGACCAAGACAATACCGAAGCCATCCAGATTGAAGGGGAGGTGGGCTTGGCTCTCGCCGAAGTAGCTGTACTCTCCGAGCATGGTGATCGCTACCACACCGGCGATCAGCACTGCAGTGAGCACGGTGCCGCTGGTACGCTCTTCGAAGGAGCGGCTCAGCTCCTCGATGGCAAAGACGATGCCGGCCAGTGGGGTGTTGAAGGCGGCGGCGACCCCGGCGGCACCACCGGCGAGGATCAGTCCACGCTCCAGATCGTGGCGGGCGAAGTGGGCGTAACGGTTGAGAGAGAAGAGAATGGAGGCGCCGATATGGACGGTTGGACCCTCGCGTCCGATCGAGGCACCGCAGAGCAGGCCAAACAGTGACATCACGATCTTGCCGATGGCGATCTTCAGGGAGAGCAGCTTTTGCCGTGCCTCGTGGGTGGTCAGCTCCAGCGCCGCCACCGTCTGCGGGATACCGCTCCCCTTGGCATTGGGAAAGTAGCGGCGGGTGATCAGTGAGATCACCACCAGTCCGGCCGGGGTCAGCAGTAGCGGGATGTAGGGAGAGATGGCGACAATCTGGCGAAACAGGTGCTCCGCCTGCTCGGCCAGTATCGCAAACAGTGCAGCGGCGATGCCGACCGCAAGCGCTCCACTCCAAAAGACCAGGCGCCGTTGCCAGAGCCGTCGGGAGGTGAGCAGGATTCGGGTCTGCAGGAGCCGTTGGCGCATCAGTCTCGCAGTGAGAGGATCTTCCAGCCTCGCTTCTCGGCGGCAGCTCGCAGGGTATCGTCGGGGTCGACAGCGACTGGGTGGTCCACCTCCTCCAGCAGCGGCAGGTCATTGAAGGAGTCGCTATAGAAGAAACTTCCCTCCATGCTGATCTGTTGGTGCTCCAGCCATTGATGGAGGCGGGTGATCTTCCCCGCCTGATAGGAGGGCGTTCCGGTAACCTGACCGGTATAGCCGCTCTCATCCATCTCCGGTTCGGTGGCGATCAGATGAGGAATGTCCAACCTTTCGGCAATCGGTGTGGTGATAAAGCGGTTGGTTGCGGTGATGATCAACAGGGTATCCCCCTTGCTGCGGTGGGACTCGACCAGCTCCTCTGCCTTGGGCAGCCAGATCGGCTCAATGGCCTCGATCATAAACTGCTGGTGCCACCGTTGCAGGATCTCCAGAGAGTGCTCGGCAAGTGGTTTGAACTGAAAGGTGAGCCATTCGTGAATATTCAGTTCGCCACGCTGGTACTCCTCATAGAAACGGTCATTTTCACGACGATAGTAATCGGCATCGACATGACCGTGGTGGACCAGAAATTCACCCCACAGGTGGTCGCTGTCCCCGCCAATCAGGGTGTTATCAAGATCAAAGATGGCCAGTGCCATGGCTGCTCCGGTAAAAAAGTAAAAACGCCATTGTACCGTATAGGCTGTCGTTGGGTCCCTTGGGCTATCGTAGTGGCACTTCTGTGATAGACTGGATGGTATATAAATAGTGCCTGACCGAAAAACCAATTAATCTTTTTGAGTCAAACAGATAT
>CAYFOU010000101.1:0-878 GCA_964344805.1 uncultured Piscirickettsiaceae bacterium
CGCCAACGACCTGCTGCAGGCGGGAGAAGAGAGTGCCGACCGCTGCTGGCGTCTGCCGCTGTGGGACGAGTACCAGCCCCAACTCGACTCCAACTTCGCCGATATGGGCAACATTGGTGGCCCTGAGGCAGGCACCATCACTGCCGCCTGCTTCCTCTCTCGCTTTGCAGAAAATCAACGTTGGGCACACCTTGATATCGCCGGTGCGGCCTGGAATCAGGGCAAGGAGAAGGGGGCCACTGGTCGTCCAGTCAGCCTGTTGGTGCAGCATCTGATCAACAAGTGTAAATAGCAACTGATGACCCGCATCGACTTCTACGTCACCGACGAAGCCGCACCCGATAGCGCAATGCGGGTTGCCTGCCGCATCGCCGAGAAGGCGTATCGGCAGCAACTCCCGACTCACATCCACACTGTCTCTGCTGAACAGGCTGCAGCAGTAGACCAGCTCCTGTGGAGTTTTCGCCCTGAGGGTTTCATTCCTCACGAATTGAGCGACGGCAAGAGCAACCCGGTCGATGAGAATCTCGCATTTCCACCGATCACCATCGGCAGCGAAGAGCCACAGCACCACGAGATCGAAGTGGTGATCAACCTGGCCGACAAGGTACCGCTCTTCTTCAGCCGCCACAATCGGCTGGCGGAGATCATCGATGGCAATGGCAAGGCTGCAGGCAGAGAGCGTTATAAATTCTACAAAGACCGGGGATATGAACTGAATACCCACCGTCTGTAAGGCACCTCTAAAAATGCACTTTTCATGCAATTACTGCGTCAGTTGCGTACTCGAATCCTCATATATTGACACATATACTCCGGTTCTCCGTGCGCCACTTTCTTGTACTTGCATGAAAATCACTATTTTTAGAGGCACCTTG
>CAYFOU010000101.1:888-10666 GCA_964344805.1 uncultured Piscirickettsiaceae bacterium
AGATGGTAAAATTATTGGTTTTACCGAATCAAATAAATAGATCACAACACATGGATAAGCGATACGACCCCCACGCCATCGAACAGCACTGGTACGAAACCTGGGAAGAGCAAGGCCACTTTGCCCCCAGCGGCGAGGGCAACCCCTACTGCATCATGATTCCACCGCCCAATGTGACCGGCACCCTGCACATGGGCCACGCCTTCCAGGACACCTTGATGGATACCCTCACTCGCTATCACCGGATGAAGGGGCACAACACTTTGTGGCAGGCGGGCACCGACCATGCCGGTATCGCTACACAGATGGTGGTGGAACGTCAACTGAACGCCGAGGGCAAGACCCGGCATGATCTGGGGCGTGAAGCCTTTATCGACAAGGTGTGGGAGTGGAAGGCCCACTCCGGCGGCACCATCACCCGGCAGCTGCGTCGCATGGGTTCCTCATTGGACTGGAGTCGTGAACGCTTCACCATGGATGAGGGGCTTTCGGATGCAGTGCATGAGGTCTTTGTCCGCCTCTATGACGAGGGGCTAATCTATCGAGGTAAACGACTGGTCAACTGGGATCCGGTACTCCACACCGCCGTCTCCGATCTGGAGGTGATCTCCGAAGAGGAGAACGGCCACATGTGGTATCTCCACTACCCGATCGCCGATGAGAATGGTGAAGCCACTGAAGAGTACCTTACTGTTGCCACCACCCGCCCCGAGACCATGCTCGGTGATACCGCAGTGGCGATCCACCCGGAACACCCGACACTGGGAGATCTGATCGGCAAACAGGTGGCACTGCCACTGTGTAACCGCACCATCCCCATTGTTGGCGATGAGCATGCAGATCCCGAGAAAGGAACCGGTTGCGTCAAGATCACCCCGGCACACGACTTCAACGATAACGAGGTGGGCAAACGCCACGACCTGCCACTGATCAACGTCTTCACCATCGACGCAAAAATCAACGACGAGATGCCGGAGCAGTATTGCGGCATGGACCGCTATGATGCCCGTAAACAGATCGTCGCCGATCTCGATGCGCTGGGGCTGCTGGAGAAGGTCGAGCCCCACAAGCTGATGGTGCCCCGTGGGGACCGCTCCGGCACCGTGATTGAGCCATTCCTCACCGATCAGTGGTTCGTCAAGGCGGGTCCATTGGCGGAGCCAGCGATTGATGTAGTTAAAACCGGCAAGATCAAGTTTGTCCCGCAGAACTGGGAGAAAACCTACTTCGAGTGGATGAACAACATCGAAGACTGGTGTATCAGCCGTCAGATCTGGTGGGGCCACCGTATCCCCGCCTGGTACGACAATGAGGGCAATGTCTATGTCGCCAATGACGAGACGGCAGCACGCAAGAAGTACAACCTCGCCGATAATCTGGAACTACGTCAGGATGAGGATGTGCTCGACACCTGGTTCTCCTCCGCACTCTGGCCCTTCTCTACCCTGGGCTGGCCGGAGAAGACTCCCGAGCTGAAGACCTTCTACCCCACCAGCGTACTGATCACCGGCTTCGACATCATCTTCTTCTGGGTCGCACGGATGATCATGATGGGACTCAAGTTCATGGATGAGGTCCCCTTCAAAGAGATCTACATCCACGGTCTGGTGCGTGATGCCCATGGGCAGAAGATGTCCAAATCGAAGGGCAACGTGCTCGACCCGATTGATTTGATTGATGGCATCGATCTGGAGGCGCTGGTCGCCAAACGCGCCACCGGGCTGATGCAGCCACAGATGCGCGAGAAGACGGTACCGATGCCCTGCGCTTCACCTTTGCCGCACTCGCCTCCACCGGGCGCGATATCAACTTCGATCTGGGGCGTACCGAGGGCTACCGCAACTTCTGCAACAAGATCTGGAATGCGGCCCGCTATGTACTGATGAACACGGAAGGGAAGGATTGCGGTCAGGAGGGAGGCGAAGTGGTCTTCTCCACCGCTGACCGCTGGATCATCAGCCGCCTGCAAGAGACCGAGGCGGAGGTAGACCGAGCCTTCAATGACTACCGGCTGGACCGTGCCGCCAATGCCATCTACGAGTTCACCTGGAACGAATACTGCGACTGGTATCTGGAACTCTCCAAGCCGGTTCTGAATAACGATCAGAGTAGTGAGGCCGCACTGCGTGGCACCCGCCGTACCCTGGCACGGGTACTGGAGACACTGCTACGGCTCACCCATCCGATCATGCCTTTTCTTACCGAGGAGATTTGGCAGAAAATCGCTCCACTGGCCGGCAAGACCATCGAAACACACCGCAGCATCATGCTGGAGCCGTTCCCGGTTTCCGATGAGCACAAGTTCGATACTGCCGCAACGCAGGAGATGGAGTGGGTCAAGGCCTTTATTCTGGGCATTCGCAGCATCCGTGGAGAGATGGATATTGCTCCCGGAAGGGCGCTCTCGATTCTGATTCAGGGCACCTCTGAGACCGATCAGCAGCTTCTGGAAACCCACCGCACCACGCTCAATACCCTGGCACGACTGGAGTCGGTTGAGGTGCTGGCAGACAGTGTCGAGGCACCCGAATCAGCCACCGCACTGGTCGGTACCATGAAGATCCTGATCCCGATGGCCGGGCTGATCGACAAGGAGGCTGAACTGCAACGCCTGGAGAAGGAGGTCAGCAAGGTCGAAGGGGAGATCAAGCGTCTGCAAGGCAAGCTCAACAACCCCAACTTTGTCGAACGTGCACCGGAGGCAGTGGTTGCCAAGGAGCGGGAGAAGCTGGAAGAGGCCAGGACCCGTCAACAGCAGCTGGTTGAACAGCGCGAGAAGATCGCAGCCCTCTGATGCATAAACAGCACCTACTACTGATCGCGCTGCTGTTACTGGGCACCACCACCCAGGCAGCAGAGCGCTATGTGGCAGGTATCCCGATTCCACTGCGGGCAGCCCCCGATGCCACCAATCGCCAGATCCTGCAGCTCCTGCCGGTAGGTGAACAGGTTAAGCTGGGTAAAGAGAAGAAGAACGGCTTTAGCAAGATCATCACCCACTCCGGGACTGAGGGGTGGATTCCTACCCGCTACCTGTCGGAGAAATCACCAGTAACAACCTCCAAAGAGGGGACCCAGAAACAGGTGCAGTATGAGCTGGAGATCAATCGGCTGAAGAGCACCATCAGCAGTATGCAGCAGGAGCGGCAGATCCTGGAGACAGAGGCTCAAAAGCTGAAAGAGAATATCCATCGCGCCAATCTGGAGGTCAACACCATTCGCGATGTCAGTTCCAATGCACTGGAGCTGGAACAGCAGAATGAGGCACTGCACAATCAACTACGCACACAAAAAAGGGAGCTGGAGGTGCTCAGCCAGGAGAATGCTGCGCTACAGGATCGCAGGGAACGTGACTGGTTTATGACCGGAGCAAGTGTTGTGCTGCTTTCTCTCTTTAGCGGCTTCTTTCTTGCCAGGCTACGTAAAGGCAACCATCGGGATCAACGTACAATCTAGTGTAGTGTCCTGAAAAAGATCTATTTTTTATCAGCTGCTGCCTTCTGCCGTGCTTGCATGATAGCGACTCGCATCTTGTTTGCCCCGACAACCAATGAATCATTCGGGTTGGTCTTGCAATGATTTACCATAGCTCCCCACGCTTGGTTGGCACTGATATTCAACTGCGCACCTCGCTGCATCATTGCGACCTGATTCATGGCACTGAGATAACCATGCAACCAGCTACCATAGGTCATACCGGCCACCTGCTGATTTTTCCCAACCTGCTGACTGATTGTATTACAAGCCGTTTGCCCCACTCCAAGGACCTGCATAGGCGCTGCCTGAGCTGCCTTTTTCTCTTCAGCAACTACAACACCAGACAATAGCAACCCTGTAATCAATAACTTCGCTGCAACCTGTTTCATTGCTCTATCCCCTCTCTGACGTACTATGCACTCGTTACCCTAGATAGTATAAAAATACTATTCTTATTCAAACAATTCACTTACCGTTCTCTCATCGCCATCTCCATACCACCTAAAAATGGAGAGAGCAGGTAATCCAGAATGGTTCTTTTCCCGGTGATGATACTGGTTGTCACCTGCATACCTGGTAACAGATGATAACGCAGATCATCCCGCTCAAAATAACTCTGCTCCGTCTCCACCCGCACCCGATAATAGGGGTCTCCCTCTTTTGGAATCATGGTGTCCGGGCTGATAAAGGTCACCTTTCCATCCAGGGTACCGAGACGATCTGCATCACTGGAAGATAGCCGCACCTTGGCAGATTGTCCCACCTCAATATAACCCACATCCTGCGGCAGAAGGCGCGCTTCAACAATCAACTGATCGCCTGCCGGAACAATTTCTGCCAGCACATCCCCCGCCTTGACCACTCCACCAACCGTATAAATATTCAGCGTTTTCACCACCCCATCGACTGGAGAGCGCAATGTGGTTCGTTGCAGACTATCCTCAAGCTTTTTCATCCGTTTTGAGAGCTCATTATGCTCCCGGCGCGACTCCTCCAGCTGATTCCTCGCCTTCTCCTGGAATTGAAAACGGATCTGTTCAAAGTGCTCACTTGCCTCAACCAGTGCAGATTCCGCCCCCTCCAATGCAGCCAGACTTTCAGCCAGCTGCCCTTGCAGGCTCTTCTCCTCACGCAACAAGGTCAGATGGTTATAGCGATTGGTCAATTCATCTACCAGTAACCCCTCACTGATATGGATCTGCTCCGCGATCATCTCCAGCTCAGGTCGCAGGTTGGCAATACGGGCCTTCACCTTGCTGATCTCCTGCTCCTTCTGACGAATCTGCTCTTGCTGTGCATCCCGTTCACTCTGATAACGAGACATTCTCTGCCTGAATTGACTTTGTGAATGGTTCACCAGATCAGGGTAATCCGCAACAAAGGTCTGCGGATAACTGGGCTCTTGCAATCCGCTACTCTCTGCCTCCAGCCGAAACAGATCAACCTGAAGACCACTGAGCCTCACACCCAGTTCCTCCACATCCGCCATGCTGGCCGTCGCCTCCAACTCAAACAGCGGCTGTTGACCACGCACCTGCTCCCCCTCTTTAACCAGAATCCGTCCCAAAATCCCCCCCTCCAGATGCTGTACATACTTTACATTGGAACTGGGAATCACCTCCCCTTCCGCCATACTTACCACATCCAGCTCAGCCAGGACCATCCACCCCCCGATTGAGAGCAGCAGTGCCAACAACAGTAAAAACAGACCATTGGGTGAGGTCTCTGTTTCCGGCAGCTTTTGTACGCTCTGCAGCTGAGTCATTTCATGAGGCTCCTGATGGCTCACTTTTGACCTGCCGTGCCTGTATCAACGGCACCGGTTTGCTACCCAGGTCCATTCGGTAATCTGCAATCGACTCAAAGGCCTTGTCATGCGAGATCACCACAATGGTCACCCCCTTCTGGCGCAGATGGCTGATCACTGCCGCCAGTGCCTGCCTGCCTTCTTGGTCCAGCCCCTCAGTAGGCTCATCTGCAACAAACAGCTGTCCTCCAGTTGCCAGGGCACGCGCCAATGCCAGCCGCTTGCGAATCCCCAACGACAGCTGACGTCCCCCTTCTCGTATCACCATGGCAATCCCCTCACTGCTGCTATCGAGAAACGGACGCAGCCCCGAAAGGCGGATCACCTCATTCAGCTCCTCTCCTCTCAGGCCAGGATTGGCCAGCTTGATATTCTCCTCAATGGTTCCCGTTACAAAGATCGGCTCCTGGGGTAGATACCCCACTTGCATCCGCCACCAGGGCAGTGCAACCTGTCTCATCTCCAGACCATCAACCAGAATCTGCCCTCGTACAGGCTCAATCACCCCCATCAGCAGACGGGCCAATGTACTCTTGCCGGAACCGTTAGGACCAACCACAACCACTACCTGCCCCATCTTTAATTGTATAGAGAGCGATTCAAACAGCAGTACCGGGTTGCTCGGATAGTGGAAAGCAAGATCCTTCAGTTCAATGGTTCCACTATAGGCCTTGAGTGCAGTTCCCTCCTGACGTTCTAGCGGTAGCTGCATCAACTCACGCAAACGCTCTCCCGCCTGTCGGGCAACTACAAATGTCTCTCCCATCTGAGAGAAACGGTTCACCGGCATCAGAGCCCGCCCCGCAAGGATATTAGCTCCGATCAGTGCTCCCACACTCAATTCCCCCTCCACAACCTGTATTGCTCCCAACGAAACAATGGCCACCGTCTGCAAACTACCGATCATTCCAGACCGGGATTGCAGTCCATCACGCAGTCGTCCCAGACGAATTCGCAATCGATCCAGCCACTGATCACTTTGGTTCCAGCCTGTTGCCAGGAGACTGGAGCCATTAAACAACCGTACGGTCTCCGCAGCATCGACAACCGACCCCAATATACCGGCCCGTTCCGCAGAAAGTTCCTGTATCTGCTTTGCCTTTCCTCGCACACTGATCTTTACCAGCATCGCCATCAACAATGAAACGGCCATTGCAACCACGGTGACCAACGCAAGCATTGGGCTCAATAACCAGAGTGCCATCACAAACAGCAGTGCAAACGGGAGATCAAGTACCGCAGCTACAGTCTGTGGCATGGTCACTGCACGAATGGCATCCACTCCACGCAGCAACTCATAACGCTGTCCATGTGAAATACGTTCCAGAACCGGTTGCTGGATCTGCAGCATGGCAAGGATCGCCAATTCGGAGAGTTTGCTATTCTCTTCAGCGTTCTGCGACACAATCAGTCGACGACGCAGGGCACGGAAGGCGAGTTCAAACAGTACCGCAATCAAGGCTCCGATCACCAGTGAAAGCAGTGTCGAGTTCACACCATGAGCGATAAAACGGTTCAGTACCTGAATTACAAAGATCGAGGTCGCCAGCCCCAATGCTGCAATTACAAATGAACTCACCAATAACTGTACTGTTATTAATGGATGCCGGATAAGACGACTAATAAGCTCTTTCACTAATCAAATTGCCCACACGAAAGAAAGAGAGCCATGACAAGAGTTGCCATGGCTCCATAGTTTAAGGAACCTCTGAAAAAGTCTGGGCAATTTGGATTACGTCCATAGCATCCAAGATCAAGGCGAAGATCGCAGCTAATAGCCAGCTATTAGCAAGATTTTCAACAAAGATATTGGGTGCTATGGGCGTTAGGCATTTGTACATGACTTATTCAGGGGTTCCTTAACACTCAATCGATACAACCAATCTATGAAAGAGATTGGAGAGTGAAATCAGTGTTGTCTACGTCATCAGGACTTCCTGTAAGCGTTGCAATCTGAACGGCTGAGAAATCACCACCCGATGCATCTGCATCGTAATACAGCGCACCACTGGTGGTATCGTAAATCAAGAATTCACCGCCTGTAGCACTATTTGCACCAGCACCACTTCTGAACTCATCCGCATCCACTGCTACCACACTTGAATCAGTGAACTGTGCACCTGAATTAAACCCGGAACTATTTAGCACGATGGTGTCATCACTATGGCTGAAGTCCTCGATAGTATCGGTACCATGACCTGAGCTGTAGAACAGGAAGAGATCATTCCCGCCATTTCCCGTTAAGGTATCATTTCCGCTACTACCACTCAGTTGGTCAGCTCCTGAACCGCCAGAGATCGTATCAGCACCATCTCCAGCATAGATTTCAAACGCACCATCCGTCTCAGCACTACCATCAAACGAGAAGGTTGTAGAGACCCCTGCAGCCTGCACCGTCAATGTTGAACCGGTAGCAACTGTAGCATCGTGTGTAGTCAGATCATACGTATAGGTTTCCGCATTGTTCTGAGGATTAGAACCTTCAAAAATAAAGGTCTCAAAATTAACTGCGGTAGTCGCTCCAAAAGTGAGCGCATCGGCCGAGTTATAGTTACCTGAAAACACCAGATAATCTGTATCCGCTCCACCATCCATCTGGTCAGTTGCCTGCAGGTTTCCTCCAACCGCAAGGAAGTCATTCCCGGCACCCGTATTAATTGTATCGTCTCCCGCTGTATCATTATTCAGCAAACTAAAACTGCCATCAGCGAAGTCAATATCATTGGTTGTTACAAAGTCCTGTGCATCCCCGGAGTTGATTGTGTCGTTCCCGGCACCAGATGAGATGAAATCGGTTCCGCTTCCACCTGTAATTGTGTCATTCCCACCACGAGACATCACAAAATTCAAGGTGCCTCCACCAGTTCCAATAGTATCTCCTCCGGTGTTGCTGCCTAAAATGAAGTCCTGACGATCTGTCCCTTCAAGAATCTCTGCCTGCCCCTGATTGCCAACCAACAGATCCAGTGTACTTTCATTAAGGTTATCTGCATCCACTGCAGTAATATTCATTGACTCAAGATGATAGTTCAGGCTCGCTGGATAACTGTTATTACTCTGATAACCTGGCCCAGGATAAGTATATGAAGAACCATCATAACTAAATGAAGACACCTGCAAGCCAATGAAGGTCTGCATTCCAGAAACACCTTGCGCAAGATCAAACCCGCCCGCAGAAGTTGCTGTAGCCTTCCATGTAGCTGCACTATCCCCATCTACAGTACCTGCACCATAAACACTCTTGCCGGCAAAGCTAAGCGATGACCCAGTTACGGCACCTTTATTGGAAAAAGCAGCGATTGCATCCACATTGTCTTGATTCATTGTGGCTGTTACGCCACTGGCCATATCAAACTGAGCGATATTGCTCATAGTAATACCCGTAAGGTTATCACTGGCACTACCATTATCTGCAATACGTACCGCACTTCCGCCATCACCGGTTATGGCAGTTACCCCCATGGAACTCAACTGCCCCTCAGCAAAGGTAACATCCGAGTGAACAATAATATTTTCGATATTACTCAGATTCACTCCAGCGAGGTCGATCGTACCAAATACATGAAGGGTATCATTACCGGCCCCGCCATCAATGCTTTCTCCAGAAACAGCCTCTGAAGTGCCTTGATTATTCAAAGTTGCCAGTGACACCACACCGCTCAAGTCATAGCTACCATTATTGAAGTCACTGGTCTGGTACTGATCTGCTGCAGTCGTACCCACCATTACAAAGACATCATCTCCATCACCACCGGTCACAGTATCCTGACCAGCACCCGCACGAATCAGATCGGCGCCATCCGTCCCGGTTAGCGTATTATTGCCGCTATCTCCCGTGATCGCATTTAACGAACCGCCTCCACCGGAAGGAATATTGTTTATTGTCACATCGGCTGTAGTAAAGCCGCCCTGACCATCACTCACGGTATAACGGAAACTCGCTGTGCCCGAATCCGTTGGCGTAAACTGAACGTTTCCACCGGAGAGCGTGACGCTGCCACCACTAATGGCCTGCACACTCTGAATCGCTAGAGTGCCCCCATCTGAATCACTATCATTGGCCAGCAGATCCCCAACTGGAATATTCACCGGCGTATCGAGCGTGTAGGAGGAACCGTCCACTATGTCATTGGCAGCAGTTGGATTCAGATTTTCTGGATTGTGGTCCTCTTCAGGGGGAATATAACTATCCTCTGGAGGAATATATCCATCTTCAGGAGCCGGACCAAAATAATCCCCCTCTGGGGCTGGGCCAAAGTGGTCACCTTCAGGACCGGGTCCAAAATGAGCTTCAGGGGCTGGACCATAATGGTCCCCGTCTGGTCCCGGACCAAAGTCACCTCCAGGTCCCGGACCAAAGTCACCTCCAGGTCCCGGACCAAAATCACCTCCAGGGCCAGGACCAAAGTCACCTCCAGGTCCTGGACCAAAGCCACCTTCAGGTCCTGGACCAAAGCCACCTTCAGGTCCTGGACCAAAGCCACCTTCAGGTCC
>CAYFOU010000101.1:10766-10834 GCA_964344805.1 uncultured Piscirickettsiaceae bacterium
TGGACCAAAGCTTCCAGGGCCAGGACCGAACTGCCCACCTTCAGGACCGGGACCAAAGCCACCAGGGC
>CAYFOU010000102.1:0-10638 GCA_964344805.1 uncultured Piscirickettsiaceae bacterium
GATCCGGGCACCCAATGCCTGCAAAAAAACAGGTTTGCAGGATTTAGGTATTATCCTAACTCTGAAGAGGTGTATTATCCTAACTCTGAAGAGGTGTGGTTGCGGCTATCCAGTGTTGCAGCCAGATAACAACAAATAGTCGTCACTGTCTGAACAGGGGGATTGGTAATGTTGCGAAAGTTTTCAATAGTGGAGTATGGTCATTGCAAGGAGTTGCGATGTCGATGACCCGCTATCTGCTGATCTCTATCGGTACCATTATTCTGTTGGTGGCCGGGGTATTGGCGGTATTCACCTATCAGGGGACCAAAGAGGATACCTACGAGAAGCTCTATCGGGAGAGTGAGGCGATCTACAACTTTCTGATGTCGGTACGTCGGGTCTATCAGCAGCAGTTTATCGAGAGCGGGATTCCGCTCAATGACAAGACCGTGGGCTTCCTTCCGGCCCACTCCATTCCCCGTATCAGCGAGGAGTTCTCCAATCGCTGGGATCGCCGGGGCATTCGGGTCAACACCGCCTCGGACCGCCCCCGCAATCCACGCAACATGGCCGATGCGCAGGAGCTGGAGGCGATGGCATGGTTTCGTGATAATGATGAACGTACGGTCTATACCCGGGAGGAGGATGGCCTCTTTCTCTATGCACGACCGGTATGGGTGGTGAAGTCGTGCCTCAAGTGTCACGGTAACCCGGAGGATGCGCCCCCCACCATTCGTGCCCGCTATGAGGGGGCCTTTGGTTATGAGGTGGGGGATCTGCGTGGGATCATGAGTATCCGCATTCCGATGGAGGGGATCGAGGAGAGTGTGATGGACCACTTCGCCTTCCGTTTCCTGATTCTGTTGGTTGCCTTTGTGCTGATCTCGCTGGCGGTCTATGGGGTAGTGCAGCACTTTGTGCGCCGTCCACTGGAGCAGATGGTCGATGGGGTGCGTCAGATCAGTGATGACAACAACAGCGGGCATCGTCTGCCACCGTTGCGTGGTGAGTTGGGTGAGTTTGTGGGCCACTTCAACGAGATGATGGATCAGCAGGAGCGCCTGCAACTGGAGCTGATGGAACAGCGCAATGAGATGGAGCAGATCCTTGAGTCGATGGATGAGGGGGTGATTGTTACCGATGAGCGTGACCATATCCTGCGTATCAACCAGAAGCTGGAGGCGTTGACTGGCTGGCCCAGTGCAACCCACTATGGGGCGGTCCTCACCATGCTGTTTGCCGAGAACAGCCATCCGGTTGAGGGACATCCCGGTGTTGAGCGCAGAAAGCTGCTCTGCCAGGATGGTAAAAAGATTCCGGTACAGGTCTCTACCGGGACCTTCCAGCATATCAGTGGTGAGGGGGACTTCAAGGTGCTGGTGGTCCATGACCTGAGAGAGCGACTGCGAGCCGAACAGCAGGAGGAGTATGCCGCCTATCAGGCCGGTATCGCAGAGATGTCAACGATGATTCTCCATAATGTGGGCAACTCATTGACTGCAATTGATGGAGGGCTGTTGCGGCTGCGTAACCAGCTCAATGTGCTGAAACAGGTGGATGCCCTGTTTGAGCGCTCGGTGGAGATGCTGGACCAGCATCTGGAGAAGCAGGAGGATGAGCATCTGCGTGGAGTGCGTGAAATCATCCATCGCGGGGAGAAGGAGATCATCATGCCGTTGCTGCAGGAGATTGAGGAGGAGAGTCTCAATCCGGTAGAGCACAGTGTGCGTCATATCTCCGAGATCATCCGGGTGCAGCAGGGGAGCGCCAAGATGACCACCAAGGCGACCCGCTTCTACCTGCAGGAGGTGATCAATGATGCGCTGATCATGCAGCAGGATACCCTCAACAAGCTTCGTATTGAGGTGGAGCGTCCTGATTATGAACATCCGGTTGAGGTGAAGATTCCAAAGAACCAGATGATTCAGGCACTTAACAACCTGTTGAAGAACAGCCATGAGTCGATTGCCGAGCGGATGCAGCAGGAGCCCAATCTGGCGGGGCGTATCACGCTGAAGGTGGAGCAGGAGCCGGATCAGGTTCGACTCAGTATTGAGGATAACGGTATGGGGATTGAAGCGGAACAGCAGGAGCAGATGTTTCGCTTCGGTTACACCAGTAAAGAGCGTGGTAGCGGTTTTGGACTGCACGCAACGGCCAACTATATTCGGGGGCTGGGCGGGGATATCGAGCTTCATAGTGCCGGAAAGGGGCAGGGGGCTTCGGTGACAATAACCATAAGGAATCAGGTAGAATAGAGGCCATGGATGGTGTTGAGGCCGCCGCAGGCGGACCAGAGAGAGGAGGAGAGGTTGTTGCCTGAACAGTGGAGAGTACTGGCAATAGATGATGAGGTACGTATTCTCGATGCCTATCAGGAGGTGCTGGATCCGAAAAGTACGCGTAAGCCACTGCAGTTGCTGCAGGCGCTGGGCATGGAGGAGGAAGAGTCGTGGGAGAGCCGCTTCCGGCTGGATTGTGAACTCAGTGGTCAGGTCGGGGTAGAACGCCTCAAGGAGGCATGCGAGGCGGAAGATCCCTATGCTGTGGTACTGCTTGATATGCGTATGCCTTCAGGGTGGGATGGGCTGACCACTGCAGAAGAGATTCGCAAGGTTGACAGTGAGGTGCGCATCATCCTCACCAGCGCCTACATGGACTACAGTCTTACTGAGGTGCGTGCCCGCATTGGGGTCAATTTCCAATTCCTGGCCAAACCGGTGCAGGCTGAAGAGCTGATGCAGCTTACCCTGTCGATGGCAAACCAGTGGGGGCATGTCTATGAATTGGTCGCTGCCAAGCGCGAGCTGGAGCAATATCGTAATGAATTGGAGCAGCTGGTGGAGCAGCGTACTGCAGCACTGGAACGTTCCAAGGAACGGTCGGAAGGGTTGCTGGAGTTTCTGGTACGGGAGAAGAATCAGAGCGATCTGATTCTTGAATCGATTCGTGAGGGGCTGGTGGTTGTGGATCGTCTAGGACGTATTCAGCAGGTCAATCAGCGCCTCGAAGAGATGGTGGGGCAGCCCGAGGGGATGTTGATCGGCAAGCCGCTGCGGGTGCTCTTCGCCAAGGATGACAAGGAGGATTCCGATACCCTGGGGATGGAGACCCTGACCCTGGTACGTTCCCGGCTGCAGGCGATGCTGGAACAGAAGCAGCTGGCAATCCACAACTGGAGTGAGGCCTCACTGGTGGCCGCAATGGTGGTTGATGAAGAGGGGACCATCTGTGAGTGCAACCCGGCGATGGAGGAGCTGAGCGGCTGGTCTGCGGCCGAGTTGATTGGTGGCACTCTCGATCCACTGCTGCCGCCAGAGATACGGGAGACTCATTCAGAGATGAGTGCCCGCTTTATTGCACAGGGTGAGGTGCGACGCATGGGCGGAGATCGCCTGCTGCCACTGGTTCACCGTAGCGGTGCGATGAAGACGGTGGAGATTGGGCTGTTGCCACTGCGCATCGAAGAGAAGAATCAGGTGCTGGTGCTGTTGCATGACCCGGAAGAGGAGCAGCAGTGGGAGCTGTTCCTGATGACCCCGTTCGGCAAACTGTTTGTGGAGGGGGAGGAGTCTGAAGAGGTGCGGGTCGACTGGCAGATGCAGCATCAGGATGGCAGCACCACTCCGGTTCACGTCTCCGGTGCCCCGTTCTATCTGCATGAGGGGGATATCCGTCAATTCAACGGGGCGGTGCTGGTGTTGCACGACCTCGGGGTGCTGCTGAGTGCGGAGAGTGCCAAGCAGGCCAATCAGGCGAAAGATGAGTTCCTCGCCTCAATGAGTCATGAGCTGCGTACCCCGCTCTCCTCGATTATCGGTAACTGTGAGCTGTTGGCCGAGACTCCACTGCGAGTGGATCAACTGGAGCTGTTGCGGGCGATCGAGATCTCTGGGCGTGGGCAGCTCTCTCTGATCAATGACATTCTCGACCTCTCCAAGATCGAGTCTGGCAAGTTCCAGATTGATCGTATCCCTTATGTACTGGACCACCTGATTGATGAGGTGTGCCACATCTGCTCCTCCAAGGCGCGTGATGCGCGGCTGCTGTTCAAGGTCAATCAGGAGGTGCGGCCCACCCACCAGTTGCTTGGTGACAAGCGCCGTATTGGACAGATTTTGATCAACCTGTTGGGGAATGCGATCAAGTTTACCGATCACGGAGAGGTAACTCTGACGGTCCGGATTGATAATCGGCTCCGTTTTATTGTTGAGGACACCGGAATCGGCATGGGCCCGGAGGTGAAGGAGCGTCTGTTTCAACGTTTTGAGCAGGCCGACCAGACCATTTCCGAGCGTTTTGGAGGCACCGGGCTGGGACTCCATATCTCCGGTACACTGGCCGAATTGATGGATGGAAAGATTGAGGTGGAGAGTGAAGAGGGCAAGGGATCACGCTTTGAGCTCTCTCTCCCCTGTGTGTTCAGTGAACAGGGGGCCCAGCAGCAGGATAGTGATGCTCCGGCGCTCCAGCAGACCACTGCAACCTTCCAGGGCAAGGTGCTGGTGGCGGAGGATACCCCTGAACTGCAGCTGCTGTTGCGCCGCCTGCTGGAGTCGATGGGGGTCGATGTACGCATGGCTGCGAATGGCCGTGAAGCGATGGAGATGGCGCTGGATGGAGATTTTGATCTGGTATTGATGGATATGCAGATGCCGGAGATGAATGGTATTGAGGCAACCGGGGCACTACGTAAACGGGGATACAAAGCGCCAATTGTTGCCGTCACTGCCAATGTGATGCAAAAGCATCGCGAGCAGTTCCACGAGGTGGGGTGCAGCGCATTTCTCACCAAACCGGTGGAACGTACGGAGCTGTTGCAGGTGCTGAAACAGTACCTGACGCTGGTTGAGGAGCATGAAGAGGCTTCTCAGCAGGCAGGCTCACTGGTTGATGATGAGGTGATGGCGCTCTTCTATGAGCGGCTGGATACGTTGCGTCGTCAACTGGTGGTGGCCTGCAAGCAGGAGTCCTGGCGAGAGGTGGGGGAGGTGGTCCATGTGATCAAGGGGAGCGGGACCAACTTTGGTTACCCATCACTGACTCGTCTGGGGAGGATGATTCAGGAGGCGATCAAGGCAGGGGACTTCAGAAGTGTCTCTGCGATGGCCATTCAATTGGAGCGTTCGGTTGAAGAGATCCTGAATAATAAACGTGACTGATACGGGCAAGGGATGCCCGGGGGGATGTAAAGATGAAGATACTGTTAGTGGATGACTCCAAGGCAGTAGCGGGCCTCTACCGGCAGATGCTGGAGGGGCATGGCTATGATGTGGTCACTGCGCATAGTGGTACGGAGGCACTGGAGGTTGCACAGCGGGAGCTGCCCGATATCGGGCTGATCGATTATCACCTGCCCGATTTTACCGGAGAGGAGTTGACCCGGCGCCTGTTGGCCCATCCGGTCAACAAGGATATGGTGATCTCAATGCTCTCCACCTACTCCGATGTGACCCGTAAATCACTCGATGCCGGGGCCATCGATATGATCACCAAGGAGACGCCGGAAGAGCTCTTCCTGCTGCGGATGGAGGCGCTGGAGCGCAAGGTGCTGATTGAGCGCAAGTCGCAGGAGCAGCTTACCCAGATGGAGCAGATGCAGCGGGGACACAGCACCGAGGAGCTGATACCGTTCAAGGTGCTGTTTGTTGATGACTCCCGTTTTGCCCGCAGTGCCTATCAGGCGATGCTGGAGGATAGCGGCTGTGAGGTGCTGGTGGCCGAGAACATGGCCGAGGCACTGGA
Source organism: uncultured Piscirickettsiaceae bacterium (assembly GCA_964344805.1). GTDB lineage: Bacteria > Pseudomonadota > Gammaproteobacteria > Thiopontia. Next base: position 5,728 of record CAYFOU010000102.1, read on the forward strand.
GGTCGCACGACGGGAGCACCCCGATCTGGCGATTGTCGATTTCTACATGAAGGGGGGGAATGGTGATGAGTTGACCCGCGCCCTGCTGGAGGACCCGGTCACCCAGAATGTGATGGTGGTGGTCCTTACCAGCCAGATGGAGATCAAGGATATTGCGCTGGCGGCCGGTGCCGTGGATGTGATCTACAAGGGGGAGCAGCAGGGGAGCTTCCTGCAGCGTATCGCCTCGATTCGGGAGTATCGTCAATTGGTGGCGCGGCAGATTCAGCACCATATGCGCAGTGCCGAGGAGGCGAAACGGCTCCATGACTGGGTTGACTCGATTCTCAGCAGCATGAATGAGCCGATCATGGTGATCGATAGCCGCGGGATGATCATCCATACCAATCCTGCCTCCGAACGCTTGATGGGGGAGCCGGCCGGGGAGATTCTGGGGCGGCGTATGAGCACCCTGTTTACTGAAGAGGGGGAGATCGGCTATCAGGCCAATATGCTGGAGCGGATGGGGGGGCGCCTGCAGCAGCTCCATGACCATGAGCATACACACTTTATGCAGTTGCTGAAGAGTGCGCCGATTCCACTGGTGATAGTCGACCTGCCCAGAGAGGCCAGTGGCCTTGAGTCGTCTCAGGTGTCACTGGTCAACCACGAGATGGAGAAGCTGCTGGGCTATGAGCAGGATGAACTTGACTGTGGATCGATCCTCAGTCTGGTGATGGAGAGTGAACAGGAGAAGATCCGGCAGGTACTGGGGAGTGCTGATGGCGGATTGCGCTGCATGGGATACAAGGGGTGCCGCTGGTGCAGCCGCAGTGGAGAGCCGATTCCCGCCTCGGTCTGCATGGTCTCGATTGAGGGGCAGCAGACGACCCATGTCATTCTGCTGGTGAAGACCGATGAGACGCTGGATCAGGATCTGCTGCAGATGACACCGTTTGGTCGCCTTTTTGTCGAGTCGGATCAGGCGCTGGATGACTTCTCCCCCTCCCTTTCGGCGGATCGTACCCTGCGTTGCAGGGATGGCAGCCCCGTGCCGGTCCATGTCTCCGGTGCACTACTCTCCCACTCCAGTGGGCAGTCGACAATGATCGAGGGTGCGGTACTGGTGCTGCATGATCTCAGTGCCCGTCTGCGCGAGGAGCAGCAACAGCAGTATCTCGCCTTCCGTTCCGGGATTGCCGAGATGAGTGCATCGATTCTCCATAATATTGGCAATACGCTGGTGGGGTTGGGTGGCCGTATCAATGCGGTGCGCCAGAAGAACCGGGAGTTGCAGCGCCTGCAGCGGATTCTGAAACAGCTCAGTGAGGGGGGAGAGCTGGATCCGGAGGCCAATCTCGAGGCGTTGCGGGTCAGCGCCAATGCACTGGAGAAGATTTCAGGGGTGGATGGGGTTGAGGCCGACCTGCGTGATATTGATGAGAGTGTGCGCCGTATCGAGAAGAATATCTCGGTTCATCGCAGTGCCTCCAAGTCGGACCTCTCCAGCTCCCGTTTTCACTTCCGCAGTGTGGTTGAGGATGCGCTCTTTCTCCTCAAGGAGCCGCTGTATGAGGCCAAGATCGATCTTCAGGTCGATCTTTCGATGCCGATCTCTCCGGTGGAGATGCCGCGTAATCCGGCGATGCAGATGGTGCTCAATGTGTTGCAGAACAGCATTGATGCGGTTCTGCAGCGGCGTATTGCAGAGCGTAACCCCGACTGGCGAGGGGAGATCCAGCTCTCCATCCGCTCCAGTGAAGAGGGGCAATTTGAGTTTTTGATTCGGGATAATGGGTGTGGCATCGAGCCTGAGCACCATCCCCACTTATTCAACCAGGGTTATACCACCAAGATGGGTGGCAGTGGTTTTGGTCTTCACTCTGCCGGGGTCTTTGTGCAGGGGCAGGGTAACCGGTCAAACGAGGCCGTTCTTCACAGGTCCTTGAAGTTATTGTAATAGAGCTTTCGCTCTTCTGGAGTCACATCATCCACTTCCGAAAGCAGGTGGGGAGATACTTTCCAGCGTTGTCCCTGATCGGATTCGACTGTCACCGTCTTGCGGTTGAATTTGATAATGGTTGCAAACACCCGTCCCTGTCGTGTTTCAAAGCTGACTCGCGCGCCTCGATTGAAGCGCATCATGTTGTGAAGGTCATGGGCTTGCTGAATCTGCTTCAGCCGATCCACAATACGTTGGTTAAGCTCTATTAGCTCTTCCTCTGTCAGATGGTTGATATCAATTTGTGGTTCCATACGTCCTCCACAGATCGGACCTCAGCGGATTATCCGCAAACTTCTCCTTCCATACTCTTGGCGTGAGTTCTTCGACGTTGTCAGCCGGATGCTGATCTACACGCTGCAGCACATCCACCAGATAGGTGTAGGGATTGATATTGTGCAGCTTACATGTGGTCAGCAGGCTCTGGATGATACCGACATACTCCGCACCCACTTCAGTCCAGTTGAATAGCCAGTTCTTTCTGCCCATGGGGATCACTCGCAGTGCCCGCTCCAGATGGTTGGTGTCTATCGGTACATCTGGATCACCAAGGTAGGTTTTGAGTTGTTGTTGGTGATTCTCCACATAGGTCAGCGCCTTCGATAGCGGGTTGCTGTTAATCAGATCGGTTCGTTGGCGCTGCTCATGGCACCAGCGGAAGAAGTCTCTAACCACCGGTTCACTCTTTTCACTACGGATCTTGAGGATCTTCTGCCGTAGGGCATCAGGGGCTTTGCTCTTACGCTTCTCTTCTCGCTCTGTGAGCTTGCAGATCTCTTTTTCAAATCCGTAGAGTTGTCCAATCTGATCTAGTGCCTCGGTCACCGCTTCCGGCTCAGCCTCTTCAGCCTTAACAAAGTATCGCCGGGTATGGGCCCAGCACTGGGCCTGAATGATCTTTGGATCCTCTTGCTGTTCGTTGATATGGGCGGTATAGGTGTCATAGGCAACATAGCCATCACTCAATAAGGTGCCTTCAAAATCACCCAGCTGATCCAGAATATGTTGTGAACCACGGCTGGTAGAGAAGGTGAAGGCAATTTCATTGTCCTGACCATAGATCGGCCAGTACCACGCCTGCTGCATTTTGCCTTTGCTCTTTCTTCCCGCCTTGATGGGTGTCTCATCCATTGCTAATACTCTACTCAGCAGGATGTTGGCCAGTTGGGCATTGTAGATCGGTACCAGCAGTGGAATAGTGCGAAGAAACCAGTTGGTCAGTGTAGCTCTGCTCAGTTTGACCCCCTCTTGTGCCATACGCTGGTGCTGACGGTAGAGAGGGAGGTGGTAGATGAATTTTTCGACCAGCATCCCGGCCAGCAGACTGACGTCAGCAATGGTGCCCTCGAATACGGCGGATGGGAATGAGGCAGTGATGATGTCGATCTCCCCCTCAAACTCTTTGGGTTTCACTACCGGAGTAGTGTACTTCAGTACCACATAGCTACCAGGACGCTGAGCCAGGCGATGGAGTACCTTCTCTCCGATCACCTCATACTGATCGGCATCCTCTCCCTGTAATTCGGGGCAAGGGATCTCAATGCGTTCGACCGGTACGCTCTCATCAAAGCGTAATCCACTGTCGGTGACGCTATCCTCACGATCCTTCTTCCCCTTTTTGCGGGTGTAGCTGATCTGCTGGTCGGGGCGCTGATCTTCCGGAGTGTTGGGGGCAGACTGTGAATCAAATAGGGAGCTTTGTTGAATGCCATCGGGGAGTTCAATCCGTTTCTCGGATTTCTGGCCGAAGAGCTGCTTTTTGAACCAGGCCAGCTGGGTTTGAAGTTGCTCAATGGTTTCTGCTTGCTGCTGTATCAGTGCCATGGGGTCGGCGATGCTCTGTTGCCTGTTTTCCCCTTTACGATTCTGCGCTGCGCGTTCCACTGCATCCATGCAGTGGATTATACTGGACGACTCATCCGCTTGAATTGATGAATGCTGCGGGTATCGAGCCCCTCGATGATCATCTTCAGCCGGGCCCAATCCAATGGCTGTTTGTGGTTTCCATCTTTACGATAATGGAACTGTCCCTGCTCCAGCCGCTTGCTCCAGATGCAGTAGCCACTGCGATCAAAGTAGAGGATCTTCATCTGGGTCTGTTTGCGGTTGATGAAGACGAAGAGATGGCCGGAGAGTGGATCTTCTTCAAGCTTCTGCTTTACCAATACTGAGAGGCCATCATAGGATTTTCTCATGTCGGTCGGCTCAGTGTGGAGCCAGATCTGGAGATTGGTCTCAGGCAATAACACTGCGATTACTGCTGACTCAATCTCAATACAACACCATTACCCAGATCCAGCTCGACCTTCCAGGAACCGGATGGTTTGTCAGCAGTCGTCAATGCAGAAAGGTCGAGCCAGGATGACGCTGTATTCTGGTCAACGTGTGAAGCAGCCGAGAGTTTGCGCTTCCAGTAACCGAAAGTGGCAAGACGAATACCATGCTCCTGGCAAAATGCCTTTTGAGTAAGGCTGCTAAGGGCCTGCTGATCGATTAACTGCTGCCATTGCTCAGGGGTGTGGCGTGGGGTAGTGCTCATGGTGCTCTCCTTGGGAAAAGAGGGCACCGTACTGCCTGATTATCTCTCAGGGAAGAACGGCCTCATATGACCGGTTACGGGGCAGGGGGGTGCGTTGGAGATGTTGAGCAAGGGGCGGAACCGGGGAGCCACGGCCCGCATTCTTTTCTAGAGCCACAAATAAAAACACCCATCCCCCGGGGGAGATGGGTGGAGCCCCCCCTGCGATGAGGAGGAGGATGCAGTGAAGGCTCTGGAGGATTGATGCGGTTGATTTCACTTTATTCCAGATTTTTTTATATTTTTTTTGTGCTGCAAGAGACTCTGTTAAGATTGGAAGAAAAGTTTTGTTAATTATTTGAATTTTAATGTTTTTTTGTTTTTAACTGGACGTGCCACTTGTGGAGGAAGG
>CAYFOU010000103.1:0-10542 GCA_964344805.1 uncultured Piscirickettsiaceae bacterium
ACAGGCATAATCACACATAGAGAGAGGGGAGATTCCGTTGAACATTCTGATTGCCGATGATCACTACTTGTATGTAAAGGGGGTACGGCTGCTACTGGAAGACAACAGCACCGTCAAGCAGATCCATGAGGCCAAGGATCTGGCGTCTGTTCTGGAGCAGTTGAAGGAACACCCAATTGATCTGTTGCTGCTTGATCTGAGAATGCCGGACATGGAAGGCTTTGATGGCGTCTACCAGATCCGCAACCAGTTCCCCGATCTTCCGGTGGTGATTGTGACCAGTTCCGAAAGCCGGATGGATATCCAGACCGCATTCAATGCCGGTTGTGTCGGTTATGTCCTCAAGTCGCTGGAGCATGACGAGATGGTTACCGCCCTCAACCGGGTGATTGCCGGCAAGCGCCAGTTCCCCGACCTTACCGCGACCGAGGCGGGTCCGCTGGAGCGCCTCACCAAACGCCAACGCGAGATCCTCTATCTGATCAACGACGGTATGGGTAACCGGGAAATCGGTGCCCACCTGGGGGTTACCGAAGGGACAGTAAGCCAGCACATCCACGCCATCCTGCGGGCACTGGAGGTGAAAAACCGCTCTGAGGCGGCCCGCATTCTGCGTCAGTATGGATAACCCGATCTCCCCGGAGCAGTTTCTCTCTGAGGCCGCTCATGACATCAAGCAACCACTCAATGTGCTGCAGATGTATATCGGCATTCTACAGCGCCGTGCCAAACTGGATGCAGATGATGAATTGCTGACGGTGGTCAAGGATGCCACCCGCAACATGCAGTCGATGCTGTCACTGCTCTCCAACTGGGCACGGGCAGAGCAGCAGACATTGAAGGCCGCCCCTGCCCCTCTGTCTGGCAGCAACTGGTTCACCCTGTTCGACGATGTGGAGTGGGCGTCGGTCACTCCGGCCCCATCACCGGAAAACAGCAACCATGAAAAGAGTGTGGACCGGGAACTGCTGCTGCAGACCCTGCAGGATATGGGGCAGCTACTACCCGCCCCACTTACACTGGAGGTCGGCAACCACCCATGGCAGCTGAAATTGACCACTCCTCCCCTGCTACACCCAAACAACGGGGCAGAACAGCTCCGCTACGAAGATGACCTCTATCAGCTGGCGGTTACTGCCGGATGCACCATTCTGCAACAGCTTGGCTTTGAGACCACGGTAAACCTCTCAACAGAAGAGGAAAAAGGTGTAATTGAGCTACACGACGCAACTTAAAACTCATCCCACTCCGCATCTGCTACTGCAGCAGTTGCCGGTGTACTGGTCGCCACCGCCGAAGCGGGTGTAGCCGACCGCACAGGAGCGGCCGCCGCTGCTGGAGTCGCTACCGAGCCGCCTTCTTCCCCCTCCTGAGAAACGGTGCTGGTCACCTTCTGCTCCAGTGAAGTGAGACACTGCACCACTTCTTTGGAGAGGTACTCTATCTGACTATAGCGCTGCTCACATGCTGCCTGATCTCCCTTGCGCTTGAGATCGAGAATGGTCTCAATGGCCTCATGCATCTGTTGATGCACCCGCTCCAGCTGCGCCATCTCCTTCAGGGTTCCATACTTCTGGTGCCCCTGATGGCTGATCCAGCGCTCCAGTTCACACTCCTTGCAGGTCAAAATACTCTTGTCATTGGGATTGATACGCCCCTCAACCACCCCCTTCAGCTTTCTCATCCATCCCAAATGGGCCGATTTCGCCTTGGTGAAGAGTGCGGTAAACGAGGTCATCTCATGGGTATGCCCCTCCATCTGGTCACTCAGCTTAAAGAAGGCAACCAGTGAGGCGAGGCTATCGGCCTGTTCACTCAATGTTGCGCTCGCCGCAGCCGCCTCTTCCACCAGTGCCGCATTCTGCTGGTTGACCGAATCGAGCTCCGCCACCGCCAGATTGACCTGATCGATACCGCTGGTCTGCTCCTGTCCGGCAGCCGCAATCCCACTGGCCACATCATTCACCTTCTTGATCGAAATCTCGATCGACTCCAGCGCCTCACCTGCCTGACTGACCAGCGCGGAACCGTGGTTGATGCGCTCTCCACTCTCCTCAATCAGTCCCTTGATCTCTTTGGCTGCATCGGCAGAACGCTGTGCCAGCGTACGCACCTCACCGGCAACCACGGCAAACCCACGTCCCTGCTCACCGGCACGTGCCGCCTCTACCGCCGCATTCAGCGCCAGCAGATTGGTCTGAAAGGCAATCCCGTCAATCAATGCAATGATCTCGGAGATGCGCCCGCTCGACTCGCTGATCTGCCCCATGGCCGAAACGGCATCCTTGACAATCCCTGCACCCGCCTCCGCCTGCCGCGAGGCATCCGCAGAGAGCTGGTTGGCCTGCAGGGAGTTGTCGGCATTCATCTTTACCGTACTCGCCATCTGTTCCATGCTCGCTGCAGTCTCTTCCAGGCTCGCCGCCTGCTCTGAGGTACGACTGGAGAGATCCTGATTGCCTCTGGAGATCTCACTGGAGCCGGTCCCCACCCGCTGTGCGGTAAGGCGTACCTGAGAAACCACATGGGAGAGCTGCTTCTGGGTACTGTTAATCGCCTCTTTCATCTCATTGATCTGACCATGGTAATTACCACTGATCTCCTGAGTCAGATCTCCCTTGCCCATGCGAGCTGCACTCTCAACCGCCTCCCGGATCGCCCGCTCCAGCGTCTCCATACTGGCATTGATCGCCTCTTTAAGCACCTCAAGGCTCCCCTCGACCTCAATCTCGACCCGCTGAGAAAAATCCCCGCTGGCCATATGCCCCATCACCCGGATGATCTGCTTGACCACATTCTGCACCGAGCCCATCGCCCCATCGACCAGATTACGGAACTGCTCCTCCACTTGATCATCCATCTTCTGGCTGAAGTCCCCTTCACTCAGCGACTCCATCACCTCTTCCAGTGCAGACATGGTGGTCTGCACACTATTGGCAGAGCCATTCACTCCGCTCTTGAGCACGCTCAGATCTCCCTGATACTCGGTCTGGATACGCTTGCTGAAATCCCCCTCGGCAACGGCGGTAACCACCTCATTGGCCTCCTCAATCGCATCGTGGAGGCTCCCCATCAGCATGTCGAACATGCGTGCCATCTCTCCCAGCTCATCCCCGCTATCCAGATCGACACGTAGTGAGAAATCTCCATCATCCTCCACCTGATGCATCACCTGCTCAATCGCCTGAATCGGCTTGACCATACGGTAGATCAGCAACCAGAACATGATCGCCACTGCAAGCAGGATGAAAAATACGGTAATGGTAAAGAGGCTCATGGTGCGCTCATGCAACACCTCCAGATGAGCCGCAATGGCATCCACCCGGTTCTGCTCCGCCCCCCCATCAAGCTGGGTTGCAAGCTGCTGCACCTCCCCCTGAATTTCTGAAACACTGGCCCCGGAGAGGTAGAGCAGACTGGAGTAGCCCAATCCGGCAACCAACAAACCAATCACGATAGCCCAACTGATCGTGGAAAGCTTCAGGTTTAATTTCATAAACGGGCCACCTCTTTGCAATTTAAAGCGCTAATAAAGCTATTCGGTTATACACTGATATTCCAGAATGGACAACAGCTTAACACCATATATAACGAATTTTACAGAATATTACAATATGTAACAATCAACAGATTGTCTATGGCTGAATATCACCACGGCTACCCGCTAGAAAAGCTCGATCTCACCACCATCCTGTTCACGACCCTGCTCAATGGCACCCTGGCTTACCAGCTCCTCATAACAGCAGACCCGGTTACGCCCATTCTCCTTGGCAAAATAGAGCGCCTGATCGGCCCGATCAATGATCTCACTGGAAACGCTGCTGGAGGTAACGCTGGTATAACCGATACTGACGGTGACCTGTCCTACCTGAGGAAAATCAAACCGCTCAATGGCTTCCCGGAACTGCTCCAATTGCTCCACCGCGTCAACACTGGTGGAGTGCATCACCACCACAAATTCCTCCCCCCCAAAGCGATAGAGGCTGGTCTCGGCAGAAAACTGTTCCCGCATCTGATTGGAGAAGAGCAGCAACACATCATCCCCATAGAGGTGACCATAGTTGTCATTGATGCGCTTGAAGTGATCGATATCGAGCACCGCCAGATGAGGCACCTCATGACGCTTCAGATCCAGCAGCGCCAGTGACTGCTGAGACTCAGCGAGCTGGCGCATAAAGTGGCTGAGCCGGTCCTCAAACGAACGACGATTCAGCAAACCGGTCAGTGCATCATGCTCATATTTGTGCAACATCCGGGAATGATTTCTATAGATATCAACCAGAAACTGGACATCTTTAAGAAACTCCTCGAGACCATTTCCAGACTCAAGCGCAAGAATCTCACACACATGACCGCTGCTCATGATCGGCATGGCATAACGCTTGAGCAGTTGGTCTCCATGCTTGACGGTACCCTGTACCACCTCACGCAACCGCATCGCCTTCAATAACGTTTGACGTCGCTCCAGATTCTCAAAGTGTGCCCCCGGCTCCATCGCATCCCGATAGTAGGCAATCCCGGCCTCCTGATCCTGCAGGTCACTCTTGATCTCAAACAGGGAAACCTTGTCAAAGTGGGCCACCTCCCGGATTCCATCGAGCAACGCCTGTCGCAACGCCACCTGATCCTCCTGCCGGGTCAGGTTGATGGTCGCAGCCATGATATGAGAGGCGACTGAAGACATGTTCAAACAGATTTCTTTCCGGTCAATCACACATAAAAAATGGGGACAGCACTGCGGCTGCCCCCACTCTGGACCCTACATCGGGCAACCCCCTTACTTGGAAGCCTTTACACCCTCTCCAGTAGCCCCTTTGTTGTCGGTCCAGGTGACCTTGATCTCGTCACCCTTACTACCCGCAACCTGGATACGCAGGTATGGATTCTTGGAGATGGTGGAGTTGAAGTCGGCCTCCATGAAAGGTACGCCGTTCTTTGAGGCCACTACAGTCTGGATGAAGTGGGCTGGAATCTTCTCCCCCGTCTTCTTGTCCTTTCTCAGACCAGTCTCCATTGGATGGCTCATCAAACACTTGATATCGATGATGCCCTTCTTCGCCTTGGCTCTCAGCTTAACTGCACTCTTTGCCATAATCTTTTCCTCGCTATTCTCTATCTCTATACCGGACTAACCACCGCAACCGCCGATGGTAACCTTGACCTGAGTCTTGGCGCTGATCTTGCCAGAGGCTGTCTTGACCACACCATATACATCTCCAGTCTTACCCATCTTCAGTCGAGTAGAGACAAAGGCCACTGCACCTTCCTTCATGTGGTAGGTTGCAGCCAGTGGGCGCTGGTTAGCCGCAGCGATAATGCTGATGCTCTCCACAATCCCGTCTACACCAGTAGCATCAACAGTGACTGGTACTACCGCACCATTCTCGGCAATCTCAGGCGCCTTGATCTTCACGGTACTACTCGCATTACCGGTATCACCCATAGCGCTCGCTTCCATCTCAGCCTTTGGCCAGGCCGCCAGTACGGTACGTGGTGCCAGCAGCCCTGCTCCCAACGCAGCAGTGATTGCGCTACCTGCCAGCGTCCCTTTCATGAACAATCTTCTCTTCACTGTTTTCTACTCCTTGTTTTAAAAAAGTATCTTTGTCCTGTCGCCTGTACTCCCCCGTACAGATGACAGAACTGTAAATAAAACCGATGAACTTGTCGATGACTAATGTGGGTTAATCCGACAGTTCATCAAAAATTCCGGTGAAATCACCATAATTCTGCAACAACAACTCGGTCAGATGGGGGTCAAAATGGAGCCCCTTCTGCGCTTCAAAAAAGCTTCGCACCTGATCCATGCTCCACGCCTCCTTGTAACAACGGCGACAGGCCAGCGCATCAAAGACATCGGCAATCGCCGCCATTCGACCATAGATATGGATCTCTTCTCCCTTCAGCCCACGCGGATAACCGGTCCCATCCCACTTCTCATGATGCTCATGGGCGATGGTGCTTGCAGCCATCAATACCGGACGGTTGGTATTGCGACGCAGGATGTCATAGCCGATACGGGCATGCGCCTTCATCTCCTCCATCTCCTCATAGCTCAGCGGCCCCGGCTTGTTGAGAATGGTATCGCTGATCCCCACCTTGCCCATATCATGGAGTGGAGCCGCCTGCTCCAGCAGTTCAATATCCTCTCCATCCATGCCATGAAGCTCAGCCAGACGCGCCACATAACGTCCCACACGCTGAACATGGAGACTGGTCTCCTGGGAATGGAACTCGGAGACCGTACGCAGCAGATGGATCACATCCTCCTGGGTCTGCTGCAGATCGCTGTTGAGCTCCATATTATCGGAGGCGATCGAGAGGTTGTGCCCAAACAGTTCAATCAGATGGCGTTCGGTCGCATCGAAGAAATTCTTCCCTCGCAGATAGAGCACGCCACTATTCTCTCTGGCCCCCTCATAAAAGACCACACACTCATGGTCAAAGAAGAGGCTGCTCTTCTCGGCACGCGCCTGCTCAACCTTCTGCAGGGTGTCACTATCCGCCACATCCATCAACTGACGCCCCGAGGCATTGGCAAACTCCCCGGTACCGGACATGATGCGACACACCTCACCATGGCGTTCACAGGGCTCCTCGTAACGGGCAACCAGCGCCGAACCATGCTCCGAGAAGGCCTTGTCATCAAGTCCGGCGAGGGCCACGATCTGCGTCAAAACACCTTCAACAAACCCCTCCATCGACTTGATTTTAAAGACAGAAGCCGAAGCATCAACAATCTTCTGCAACCCTCTCCTGCTCTTCTCCAGCTGCATCGTCGACTGGTAGGCACGGAGTGTAGTGACCATCGTGGTACGCAATTTCTGCGCCGTCAGTTCGGTCTTCTCTTTATAATCATTGATGTCATAGCGGACGATCACCTCCGCCTCAGGGGCCTGCCCCGGCTGACCGGTTCTGAGGATAATGCGGGTAAAGGCGTTCTTCAGCACATTGCGCACATGCTCAACCACCCGCAGTCCGGCCTGATCATCTTCCATCACCACATCGAGCAGGATCATCGCGATATCCTCCTGCTCGTCCATCATCCGCATCGCCTCTTCCCCCGAATAGGCCTGCAGAAACTCAACCTCTCGACCATCAAACTCGAAGCCATCCAGCGTTAGACGGGTCACTTCGTGGACCGAGGCATCATCATCCACCAGCAACACTTTCCAAGGCTGTTTACGGCTACTGTCTACCGTATCCTCTTCATCGGCAAAAAGAAGATCATCCTCCTCCATCGCATCTCCTGTCAGAAAATCACTCATCGGCCTGCCTGTTTGCCCCCCAATCAGCTGAGAACATCGTCAACTCCTGAACAATTACCTCTGACTGGGTTGACAACAACTGTTCAAACTCATCTGCCGGCAACGGGCGCGAGAAGAGATACCCCTGCAACTCCTCACACATATGCTTTCTCAGGAAAGCCGCCTGCTCCTCGGTCTCCACCCCCTCGGCCACCACATCAAGCCCCATATTATGGGCCATAGCAATTACTGCCTTGACCAAGGTCATATCTTCCGTCGAGAAAGGAATATCCTTCACAAACTGACGATCAATCTTGATGATATCAACCGGCAACCGCTGCAGGTAGTTGAGCGAAGAGTAACCGGTACCAAAATCATCCACCGCAATCTGAATGCCCGATTCACGAATTTTATGCAGTGTCTGCGCTACCTGCTCCACATTACCGATGGTAGCAGTCTCGGTGATCTCCAGCTTGAACCAGGGAGGGGCAATGCCACTATCCCGAATTACATCGATCACCTTGTCCGCCAATCCCGACTCCTGAAGCTGCATCGCAGAGAAGTTGACCGCAATACGTACACCGGGCAGGCCATTCTCCAGCCACTGCAGATGCTGACGGATCGCCTCACGCATCACCCACTCCCCCGCCTGGGTGATCAACTGCTCCTTCTCCAACATCGGGATAAAGAGGTCGGGGGAGATCAACCCCAGTTTGGGGTGGTTCCAGCGCAACAGCGCCTCACATCCCACAATCTGACGGTTGATCGCATCCACCTGCGGCTGGTAGTAGAGCTCAAACTCACCCCGCTCCTGCGCGGTATGAATGGAGTTGTTCAACTCATGATGCGCCTCGGTACGCTCCTGCATCTCCGACTCAAAGAAGCAGTAGTGGTTATTGCCGATCTGGCGGGCAAACTCCAGTGCAGTACCGGCGCAACGCAGGATCGATTCAGTACTGTCACAGTGGCTCGGATAAAGAGCAATGCCGATATTGAGCCCCAGCATCACCTCCTTCCCATCCACACTGTAGGGGGCAGAAACCTCCTCGATCACCTCTTCGGCAAGCCGTGAAAGTTCATCTTCCGAATCAATATCTTCATAGAACAGGGCAAAATGGTCCCCCCCCATACGGGCCACCATCACACCATTTCCACCACACGCCTCAAGACGGCGCGTCGCCTCCTTCAGCACCTGATCCCCGGCCAGATGACCGTGCACATCGTTGACGCGCTTGAAACGGGCAATATCAAGCATCATCAGCCCCATCCGGCACTTCTCCTCCTCCGCCCGCTTGATCGACTGCCCCAGATAGACCAGAAAAAAGTGACGATTGGGGAGTCCGGTAAGCTGATCATAGTTGGAGATCTCCATCAGCTCCTGCTGAGTCTTGCGCTGATCGGCAATCTCCCGCTCCATCTGCTGGATATTGCTCTGCAGGGAGTTGTTCAGGGTCCGAATGCGCAGCTGCACATTGACCTTGGCTCGCAACAACGCAACATTGATCGGCTTGGTGACAAAATCATCCCCACCACTCTCCAGCGCCTGCGCCATCGCCTCATCATTGCTCTCGGCAGAGACAAAGATGATCGGCACATAGGCCATCCCGGCACGCTCCTTGATCTGTCGGGTCGCCTCATACCCATCCATAATGGGCATGTGAATATCCATCAGAATCAGGTCAGGATGGTGTTGGCTGAACTGTTCAACCGCCTCTTCACCATTGGCGGCCTCCAGGGTCTCAAACCCCTCGCGTTTGAGCAGGGCAACCAACTGTTTTCGGCTCGATTTTACGTCTTCAACAACCAGTATCTGAGCTGTTTTGCGCTCCACCATCCCCTCACAATTGTATGGTCGATCTATCCAAAATCCGGAGGCTGTCCCCGACACTATAAATGATTTATGTCAGAGGCAACCTGTATTGAGGATAGACTTTATTGATTCACTTATGGGGTGTCAATCGCTTTATCTATAAATGGACATATACCTACATCAAGCAATCATAAACAACAAGTATTGGCATATAAAGTGCATAATATTTACCGTCTTCCGTACAAAGCAGAGAGGTAGAGACCATGCAAAACGAAACCCTGGAATACCTTGAGAAGGTGGCCTGCATCGCCTATCAGAATCTGCGACATCTGGAGCATCAGGATGATGCAGAGAAGAACCTGGACGATCAAGGTGCCGAGATTTTAATGAGCGGATATCTGCAGCTTTACGCCAAACTGGATGATCCAACCGGGCATTATCAGTCCCCTTCTGATCACACCATGACCGTCGCACGCACCTGTTGCGAGCTGAAAAATCAGATGATGAGCGTTCCCAGAACAGAGTGGGATGGCGATGACGAAGGGCTGTTCAAACTCATGACCGCCTTCATGTTCATCTTTAAACATCTTTATGTTCCAGCCAATTAGCTTAACAACATAAAGCAAAAAAACACCCTTCTCCCCTACTCTCAGGGGAGAAGGGATCCTTTAGCCTGAGACCTTACTGTGCAGCGCTGACTGCCTCACGCTCCTTGGCAATGGCGGCCCGACGCTCCTCCACTCTCTTGCGATGAGCCTCATATCCGGCGGTTGGATTGTAGTGAGTTGGGGTCCCATAATATCCATAGTGGACCGGATAGGTGTGGCTTCCCCAGCCACTATCCCCGTAGTAGTCACTGTGCCAATCCCCATCAAAATCGGTATCCATGTCGGTATGGGCACGTCCACTGGCATTGATGGTCATACTGAATGAACCATCCATATCAGTCCGCCCTCGACCATAGCCACGCCCTCTTCCGTCATGGTAGCCATATCCATCCATATTGCTCCAGCCATCCCAATTTTCGTTATCTCCACCAAACCACCCGGAGGCTGAAGTTGCAACCAGTGCCAGTACGATGGCAGCGAAACCCTTTTTCATCATCTTGTCTCCTGAATTCCATTGACTCTCTAGACTAAAAAGTATTACAGAATACTGATATATCAAGTCAAAAAAGAGCCCACCTTCAGGGGGGACCAAAGGTGGGCCAAGCCAATATCTAGGAGGGGTTCAGTTCAACCCGAACCGGACAGTGTCTAGCCAGCAGAGTGGCCCGACATGGATTGAGCCGACTGATCGCGCAGAATATCCTTCATTGCCATGTAGATATTGCGTCCCAGCCAGACAATAGAGATTACGCCCAGTGCTGCTATCAGAACGGCATCCAAATCATGTTGAATATTGATCATCGGCTCTCTCCAGTCAGATTGAACAGGTACATCTCTTTACGGTTCCTATTCTAGGGATCACCTGACCATAAAAAAA
>CAYFOU010000104.1:0-10539 GCA_964344805.1 uncultured Piscirickettsiaceae bacterium
GCATTGCGTGCCACCTCCTGCTGTTTCCAGCCAAAGGCGACGGCACGCAACAGTGCCACCAGGCTGGTGGGGGTGGCGAGAATCACCTTTTCGCGCAGTGCATCCTCCAGCAGGGTGTGGTCCAGCTCCAGCGCACTGCTGAGGAACTGGTCGCCGGGAATAAAGAGCACCACAAAGTCGGGGCTCTCCTCAAACTGCGACCAGTAACTCTTGGCCGCCAGCTCCTTGACCCGCTTGCGCACATTGCGGGCATGGCGCTCCAGCTCCTGTTGTCGTCCTTCGTCATTGGTTGCTTCGGTAGCGCTGATATAGGCATCGAGCGGGGTTTTGGCATCGACGATAATGGCGCGCTGATCGGGCAGGTGGATCACCATATCGGGACGCAGCAGCATCTGCTCACTCTGCACCTGTTCCTGCTCGATAAAGTCGGCGTGTTCAACCATTCCCGCCAGTTCGGCCAGCCGCTTCAGTGTCAGTTCGCCCCACTGACCGCGAACCTCGGGACGGCGTAGCGCCTGTACCAAATTGCGGGTCTCCTGTTGCAGCTGCTGCTGGGTCAGGGTGATGCTTTCCAGATGGTGGGTAAGGGCGCCATACTGCTCCTTGCGCTCCTTCTCAATCTCTCGCAACTGCTTCTCGCTCTTCTCCAGTGTAATTTTGATCGGCTGCAGCAGGGCGTCAATCGCCTGTTGGCGCTGCTTCAGCTCCCCTTCGGATTGAGTGTGGTGCTTGCTCAGGGACTCCTGAGCCAGCTTGAGAAAGGTGTCACTGTTGTTCTGCAGTGCAGAGCTGGTCAGCTCCTGTATGGTCTGCTGCAGCTGTTCACGGTTCTCGTTGCGGGCCTGATCCAGCCGCCCCTCAAAGTGACTGCGCTCACTCTCCAGTGTCGCCTCCAGTCGTGCATTCTCTTCACGCAGTCGGCTGTTGTGCTGTTCGCCTCGACGCCATAGCAGCAGTGCTGCCAGTGCGATCAGGGCAAGGGTGATCGGGAGTGCTAGATCCACTGCAGGATCTCCTCGGGATGGTCGACGATTGCGTCCGCCTCCCATGCCTCAATCACATCCTCCGGGGCGAGATAGCCAAAGCGACAGGCGATGGTCTTCATCCGGGCACGCCTGCCCGCTTCAATATCGCGGCTGGCATCCCCCACATAGAGGCAATGGGTTGCATCGGTACCAACCTGTTCACAGGCATAGAGCAGCGGGCGAGGATGGGGCTTGGCGTGTTTGGTGGTGTCTCCACTGACGATACAGGCGGCACGATGGCTCAGATTGAGTTGCTCCATCAATGGATCGGTAAAGCGGGCCGGCTTGTTGGTGACCACCCCCCAGGCGATCGATGCTGCCTCCAGCCGTTCCAGCAGCGCCTCCATCCCGTTCATCAGCGTGGTTTCCCGGGTCAGGTTGTTGATATAGATCTCCAGCAGTCGCTGCCGATGCTGTTCAAACGTATGCTCATCAAGATTCTCACCAAAGCCGAGCCGGATCAGCGGGGCGCTGCCGTTGGAGGCGATGGCCCGGATCGGCTCTAGTGGCAGAGGTGCTTTACCGGCCTCAACCAGGGTCTGATTGAGGGCGTAGGCAAGATCGGGGGCGGTATCGGCCAGGGTGCCGTCAAGATCAAACAGTACGGCCTGAGTCACTATTCAGCAGCCACAGGTCTGGCATGAGCAAAGTAGTTGACGTCAACATTGGAGCCGAGGGTGTAGACCATTGTCAGTGGGTTGTAGTGCATCCCGGTCAGATCATCGAGGGTAATATTGGCCTGACGACACCAGCGCTCCAGTTCTGCGGGCTTGATGAACTTGTCATGCTCATGCGTCCCCTTCGGCAACAGGTTGAGCACATACTCGGCCCCGATGATCGCCATCATGTAGGACTTGAAGTTGCGGTTGATGGTGGAGAAGAAGAGGTGTCCCTCCGGCTTCACCAGGGTGCTGCAGGCCTGAATGGTGGAGGCGGGATCGGGCACGTGCTCCAGCATCTCCATGCAGGTGATGATGTCGTAGCCGTTCGGCTCCTGTTCTGCCAGTTCTTCTACCGGGATTTGCTTGTACTCCACCTCCAGCTGCGACTCCAGCAGATGCAGCCTGGCCACCGAGAGCGGGGCCTCTCCCATATCGATGCCGGTTACCGTGGCCCCGGCACGTGCCATCCCCTCGGAGAGGATGCCGCCGCCACAGCCAACGTCGAGAATCTTCATCCCCTGCATCGGGGTAAAGCGCTCAATGTAGTCGAGACGCAGCGGATTCATGTCATGGAGTGGTTTGAATTCGCTCTCACGGTCCCACCAGCGGTGGGCCAGTGCCTCAAACTTGGCAATCTCTTCCGGGTCTACGTTCTGCGCTTTCTCGTTCATGGCTTTATTTTACCTTGCCACTGAAGCGCCTGTCGCTTCACTTTTTCGCTGCTGAGAGTGATCAGCTCTCCGTCACGCAGCAGGTGTTCGCCATTGATCCACACCTCGCGGACTTGATGGCGGCCTGTGGCGTAGACCAGATGGGAGGCGATATCGTAGAGCGGTTGGCTCTCCAGTGTGCTCATATCGATGGCGATCAGATCGGCCGCCTTGCCTGCAACCAGAGAACCGATCTGCTGCTCCAATCCAACAGCGCGGGCACCGTTGAGGGTTGCCATCTGCAATGCCTGATGGGCGGAAAGGGCGGTGGCGTCAAGCGATACCCCTTTCGCCA
Organism: uncultured Piscirickettsiaceae bacterium; assembly: GCA_964344805.1. Classification (GTDB taxonomy): domain Bacteria; phylum Pseudomonadota; class Gammaproteobacteria; genus Thiopontia. The sequence continues at coordinate 2,693 of CAYFOU010000104.1, forward strand.
GCAGGGCAGCGGTACGCATCTCCCCAAACAGATCGAGATCATTGTTGCTGGCGGCACCATCGGTACCCAGGGCGACATTGACCCCCGCCTCCATCAGTGCATGGGCCGGGCAGAAACCGCTGGCCAGCTTCATGTTGGATTCCGGACAGTGGATCACGCTCACATTGCGCTCTGCCAGCAGCGCAATCTCCTCCTCATTGAGTTGGGTCATATGGACGGCGGCCATTCGGGGGGTAAGCAGCCCCAACTGGTCGAGTCGTGCCAATGGGCGGGTGCCAGATTGTTGCTCGGCATCCTCCACCTCGAAAGCGGTCTCATGGATATGCATGTGGATCGGCAGATCCAGCTCCGAGGCGAGCACTCGGATACGTTCCAGCGGCTCATCCGAGACGGTATAGGGGGCGTGCGGGGCAAAGGTGGTGTGGATCAGCGGGGAGTTGCGGTACTGCTCCTGTAGCGCAATGCCCTTTTCGAAGTACTCTTCTGGGCCACTGCCCCAGGCCGTGGGGAAGTCGATCATCAGCAGACCGATCACCGCACGCATGCCACACTGGGCGGCACTCTGTGCAGTCACCTCGGGGAAGAAGTACATGTCGTTGAAACAGGTGGTGCCGCCGCGCAACATCTCGGCCATCGCCAACTCGGTGCCGTCGCGTACGAAATCCTCATTGACCCATTGCTGTTCGGCAGGCCAAATGTGCTCCTGCAGCCAGGTCATCAGCGGCAGATCATCAGCCAGCCCCCGCATCAGTGACATTGCGGCATGGGTGTGGCTGTTGACCATCCCCGGCATCACTGCGTGATCGTTCAATTCAAAGCGATGTTCGGCCTGGTATTTTTGGTCCGCCTCGGAAGAGGGGAGCAGAGCCACAATTTTTCCATCCTGAATGGCAATGGCATGGTTTTCCAGAATGGTATTGGCGGGCTCGACAGGAACCACCCAGCGGGCATGAATCAGTGTATCTATATTTTGCATCCGGGTAAGATTACGGACTGTTTTACAAAATACAAGCGAGGATAGAGCGCCATGATGATGGATCGAAAGGAGTCGCCCGCCATTCAGTGGGATGGGGAGCAGTTGATACTGCTGGACCAGCGGGTGTTGCCGCTGAAGGAGGAGTACATCACCTATAGCGATGTGGATGCGGTAGCGGCTGCGATCACCGATATGGTGGTGCGTGGAGCTCCGGCGATCGGTGTCACCGCCGCCTATGGGGTGGTGCTGGCGGCGCGGAATCGCCTGGGTACCGATCCCGATGCGCCGGTCTGTGTCGCCTGGCAGGCGGCACTGGAGGATGATCTCGATGAGCTGGCGCAGGCGCGTCCCACCGCAATCAACCTCCACTGGGCCATTGAGCGCATGCGAGGGCTGCTGAATGGGGACTCCGCCACCCTGTTGCAGCGTCTGGAGATGGAGGCCGAGGCGATCCACCAGGAAGATATTGATGCCTGCAAGACCATGGGCAAGCTCGGTGCCGCCTATATTGAGGCGGGTAGTGGAGTGCTGACTCACTGCAATGCCGGGGCGCTGGCAACCGGGGGCTACGGTACCGCGCTGGGGGTGATCCGTGCCGCTTGGGAAGAGCGGCGGTTGAGTGCGGTGTTTGCCGATGAAACCCGCCCTTGGCTGCAGGGGGCGCGACTTACTGCCTGGGAGCTGTTGCAGGATGGTATCCCCACCTCACTGCTGGCCGATGGGGCCTCCTCCTGGCTGATGAAGCAGGGCAAGGTGCAGTGGGTGGTGGTCGGTTCCGACCGTATTGCCGCCAATGGTGATGTGGCCAACAAGATCGGTACCTACACCACGGCGATTGCGGCGCGTCACCATGGCATCAAGTTCATGGTGGTGGCTCCAACCTCGACCATTGATCGCAATGTCGCCTCTGGGGAGGAAATCCCAATTGAGGAGCGTGAATCGCAGGAATTGTTCGCCTGCAGCAACGGCAGCCGTATGGCGGCAGAGGATGCCGGGGGATGGAATCCGGTATTTGATGTCACCCCGGCAGAGCTGGTTGATGTAATTGTTACCGAACGAGGAGTGGTGGAGCAGCCAACCCGGGAGAAGATTGCGGCACTTTTTGAGTAAGCACATGTTTTTGGGGTCTTTCTGGGCAAGATTGGGTATACTCGATTTCTCTTAGTGGAAACGGATCAGAAGTTGAGATAGGGAAGCGCAATCGTGAGCAGTTGCACGTTGAATCGCATGGGTGCTATCGGTGCATGGCTGATTCCGCTGTTGCTCTGGAGTAGTCTGCTTCAGGCCGCCGAACAGCGCTGTCTGCTGCTCTTCTCCTATCACTCCGGCTACCAGTGGAATGATGGTATTGAGCGCGGTGCCGTGCGCGAGCTGGGGGATGCCTGCGAGATTCGCCGTTTCTATCTCGACTCCAAACGCAACAAGTCTCCGCAGATAATTGAACAGAGGGCGCAGGAGGCGCTGCAGCTGATTGAGCAGTGGGAGCCCGATCTGGTGATTGCGGCGGATGACAACGCCGCCCGCTATGTGGTGGCGCCTCATCTGAAGGGCAAGGATCTTCCGGTACTCTTCTGTGGCATCAACTGGGAGGCCAATCGCTACGGTTTCCCGGCAGAGAATGTGTCGGGAATGATTGAGGTCTCCCCGATTGTGCCGCTGATCAAGGTGGCGCTGCAGCAGGTGCCGATTGATGCCGATCATGCCCACTTTCTGGCTGCCGATGTGCTGACCCAGCACAAGGAGTTTGAGCGCTTCAAGTATGAGCTGGAGCGCAAGGGTATTGAACTGGAGGGGTACTTTGCCGAGACCATGGAGGATTGGGTGCGACTCTATACCCGGGCTCAGAGAGAGAGGGGCATTCTGGTGATGGGTAATCCGGTGGGTATCCAGGGATGGGATCTGCAGCAGGCGCTGGAGAGGGTGGAGCAGCATGGTCTGCGCTCCTTCTCCATCTCGACCTACTCATGGATGAAGGATCTGGCCCACCTCTCGATGACCAAGGTGGCCGAGGAGCAGGGAGAGTGGGTGGCATTGCAGGCGCGCCGGGTATTGCAGGGGATACCAATATCGGATGTCCCGATGACCACCAACAAGCGCTGGGAGGTCTATGTGAATCAGGAGTTGCTGGATCGTAGTGGAGTCCAGCTTCCGGGGTGGGTGATGAAAAAGGCGGCGGTGTATCAATGATGGGTAGCCGCCGTATGGATCGGGAGAGTGTGAAGATGAAGTGGATAGTATGGCTGGCGGGACTGTTGCTGTATCCCCTGTTGGGATGGGGAAGCGGGACTCCGATCCTGATCGGTCTGGATGCCGATCTCTCCTCTGGTTCTGCCCGCTCCGGTGAGGCGATTCGACGTGGGGCTGAACTGGCGATTGAGGAGATCAACCAGCAGGGCGGGGTGCTGGGTCGACCTCTGCAGCTGATTACCCGGGACCATCGCGGTAACCCGGCGCGTGGAGTGGATAACGTCAAGGAGTTTGCGGCAATGCCGACGCTGGTTGCCATCATGGGAGGACTGCACACCCCGGTGGCGATGAAGGAGTTGAAAACCATCCATCGGGAGAGGGTGCCGTTTCTGATTCCGTGGGCGGCAGGTACCCCGGTGATCGATAATGGCTACCAGCCCAACTACGTCTTTCGGGTCTCGGTACGAGACCAGTATGCCGGTGGTTTTCTGGTTGGGGAGGCGTTGAGCAAGGGATATACCCGGATCGGACTGCTGCTGGAGCGTACCGGTTGGGGGCGTTCCAACCAGAAGGCGATGACCGAGGCGCTAGAGCGCCAGCAACGCTCTCCGGTGGTCACCGAATGGTTCCACTGGGGCGAGCAGGATTTCGCTCCGGTACTGGAGAAGATGTACCAGTCGGGAGCGGAGGCGATTCTGATGGTTGCCAATGCACCGGAGGGCAAGAGTATCGTACAGGGGATGAGTCAGCGTCCGCAGCCACAGCGGATGCCGATCTTCTCCCATTGGGGGGTGACCGGTGGCACCTTCCACCAGTCGGTGGGGCATCTGTTGCAACAGGTGGATCTGCAGTTCCTCCAGTCCTACTCGTTCCTGCAACCCACCGAGTCGGTGATCTCGGCCAGGGTGGTGGAGCACTATTGTGCCCGTTATGGTTGTGGAGGGGTTGACCAGCCTGAAAAGGCGATCTTCGCTCCGGTGGGTACCGCTCATGCCTATGATCTGATCCATCTGCTGAAGATGGCGATTGAACAGGTCGGCTCTGTGGAGCGTTCGGTGGTGCGTGATGCGCTGGAGCAGTTACCACACTATCGGGGGCTGGTGCGTGAGTATCGTCCTCCATTTACCCCCACCATGCATGATGCGCTGAGCGCAGAGGATTTCCGCATGGCGCGCTTTGCCGAGGATGGAGCCATTGTTCCGCAGCCGTAATACTCTGCTGGGTTCGGTGCTGTGGAAGGTGCTGCCCATCTCGATGGTGGTGCTGACCGCCATCTGGATGGTGGTGATCAATGTGACCGAGCGTTCGCTGGAGGAGGAGAGCTTCAACCGGATTGTGCAGAAGACCGATGCGCTGGTGTTGGCCACCGATGCGCAGATCTCCAATATTCTGGCAGCGGTACGCAACCTCTCCAACACCAGTCTGATTATCAATGCACTGATATACGATGAGAACAGTACTGAGGATGAGGGTGAGGAGGATGATCACAGCTATATGGGGGCCTTTTTCCGCTCCCTGAAGGTTGCGGGTCTGCAGCAGGCGACCCTGAAGGTGCTGGACTACAAGGGGCGGGTGATTGTCGGTAGTGAACAGGTGGACTATCAGGATAACCCGTGGGTAAAACGGGTGATGGAGGGGAAGGAGTATCTCTTTATCGACCCCAACAGTCGTAACCTCACCTTTGCCACACCGATTGAATATAATGGCAGCCCGGAAGGGATTCTGCTGCTGGAGGTGGAGCGCCGGGTGTTGTTGGAGTATCTGGGCGAGCAGTTGCCGATGGAGGCGGTACTACTGCGTACCCATGACCACGCCGTGCTCTACTCGGCCCTCTGGGGGGTGGATGATGAGATCTCCTATGTGGACCTGCCGGGAACCAATCCCGATGTGATCGAATATCAATCGACCCTGCGTATCTTCCCGGCGATGACCCTGCGCTACTCGGAGGATCGTACCGAGGCCTTTGCCGCGCTGGAGAAATTGCATGACTCGCTGCGTATTGTGCTGGTGCTGGTGCTGTTTGCGCTGATGGTGGGGATCGTGCTGGCTGGACGTGCCATCGTGCGCCCGGTTCAGGGCTTTACCGAGCAGTTGGAGCAGCAGCGCATCAACCCACAGCAAGAGCTGGAGTTGACACTGTCCGGGGTGGCCGAGGTCGATCAACTTGCTGATACCTATAATCAGATGCAGAGTGTTACCCGCTCGCTGAATCGTGAGCTGCGGATGCAGTATCAGATGATGAATCAGGTCTTCTCCTCAATGGAGGATGGGCTGGTGGTATTCGATGATCAGCACCGTATTGTGGAGGTCAACCCGGCGGCGGCGCTCTTCTTTGGTGAAGAGAGTGATGCGTTGATGGGGGCGATCATCGATGACTTCATTGCGGTTGAACAGGGGGATGAGGTGACCATTCGTAGCCGGGCGGGGGATGAGGTCCCGGTGCTGCGCTCCTATTCGATGTCACAGAATCAGCGCTACATCATCTGGGTTCTGCATGATCTGCGTGAGCGCATCAAGGCGGAGCAGCAGGAGCAGTATGGCGCCTTCCAGGCCGGTATTGCCGAGATGGGGGCCTCGGTACTGCACAACATCGGTAATGCCATCACCGGAATGGTGGGGCATGTTGCCAATATGAGAAAACAGCTCGAGATGGTGGGGCGCCTCGCCATATTGCTGAGTGAGCAGGGAAAGAAGAGTGAGCTGCTGCGGCAGGAGTTGTCGGAGGAGGGGGAAGAGGAGTGCGCCAGACTGGTGCAGGTGATGCAACAGAGTGGTTCGGTGCTGGGCAAGGTGACCGGGGAACAGGGGGTGGTCGGCTATATGGACCGCCTGAGTCATGCGATTCAGCATGTCGGAGAGGTGATTTCGATTCAACAGAGCGCCTCACGGCCGGTGATCCATGCCACCCGTTTCATGTTGCAGGCAATGATGGATGATACGCTGGGGCTGATTCATGATGCACTGCAGAAGCGGAGGATATTGATCAGCATGGAGCTCTCTCCCGATATTCCCCCGCTGTTCCTGCCGCGCAATCCGATGATTCAGCTGCTACTCAATCTGATGAAGAACAGTATGGAGGCGATTGTTGAACAGATGCATCAGGAGCCGGAGCTGAGTGGGCGCATTGTGGTGCAGGCACGCCTGCTGGATCAAGAGTGGTTCGAGATCACGGTGGCCGATAATGGTTGCGGGCTGGAGCCGGAGCGGCAGGATGAAATCTTCCAGTCGCACTTCAGTACCAAGCAGCGTGGTAGTGGATATGGGCTCCACTCCGCAGGTAACTTCGTTGCCAGCCTGGGGGGAGAGATCCAGCTGGAGAGTGAGGGGCGGGGGAGCGGTGCGTTGATGCGAATGCGTCTGCCGCTGATGATGGAGGAGGATGAGGAGGAGTAACCGGGTATCTCTGGGTGACGAGGAGAGGAGTGAGTTTTGATGGTTGAAATGGGGGGTAAGGGGTGAGAGACTGGGTGGCAGGGGCAGTGAAGGGGAGGTCCCTGTAATTTAAGCCAAGGCAGCTCTGAAAGTAGTGGTTTTCCTGCAAGTACAGGTTAAAGAACATTTTCAAAGCGGCCTTCCAGTAACTTGAGGGGCTATAGCCAGCCAATTGATGATGCAGCAGAGTGGCAGGGAGGAGAACCGTCGTTTACTCGCGGTGGATGATGATCCACTGATCATCAGTCTCTATCAGCGACTGTTTGGCGAGGAGTCTGAACAGGGAAACAGCAATGCTGCATCCAGCTATGAACAGCAGCTGGAGAGTATCACCGGGCTGCTGGGTGAGCAGCCTCCTGCTGTTGAAGAGGAGAGTTGTGAACAGCGCAAGCCCTATGAATTGACCTGCTGTTCCCAGGGGATCGATGCGGTAGAGGCGGTGCGGCAGTCGGTTGCCGAGAAGCGCCCCTTTTCGGTAGCCCTGCTCGACATGCGGATGCCTCCCGGTATTGACGGGCTGGAGACGGCGCGCCGTATCCGTGAGATTGATCAAAATCTGCAGCTGATCTTCGTTACCGCCTACAGTGACCACACCACCGACAAGATCTGCTCCGAGATCGGGGAGCGGGTGCTCTTCTTCCACAAGCCGTTGCAGATGGAGGAGCTCTACCAGACGGTACGTAACAGTTGCTGGAGCTGGAATCAGAGTGATGAACTGCGTCAGCTCAAGGACAATCTGGAGTATCAGGTCAATCTGCAGACCGAGCGACTGCGTGAGCGCATTCGCTCTACCGATCTGTTGCACCAGAATGCGGTGACCCGTGAGCAGCGTATTCATGAGCTGAACCACCGCAATATCTATCTGCAGGCCTATCAGGATCTGCGACTGCTGCTTTCGGCTGATGCGTTGCCTGAACCCAGAGCGTTTATCGAGGAGGATGGTTGGGTTTCCCTGCTGCTGGTGGATGACTCGAGGGCGATTCGTGAGAGCTATCGGGCACAGCTGGAGTCGATCGGTTTCCAGGTACGGGTAGCGGATAGTGTAGAGAACGGGATGTCGCTGGCGCTGGAAGATTCGCCCGATCTGGCGCTGATTGACTTTCACATGCCGCAGGAGACCGGGGACCGGTTGATTGAGCGGATGCGGGAGAACCCGAAGACTGAGTCGGTATTGCCGATTCTCTTTACCAATATGGGAGATGAGGTCTCTGCGGTGATTGCTGGTGCCGTCTCCCGGCTGAACAAGGATGAG
>CAYFOU010000105.1:0-10346 GCA_964344805.1 uncultured Piscirickettsiaceae bacterium
CAGGTATCGAGGGAAACTACGCACTGCAGGTGCGGGTAGAGGGCGATACCGTGGTGCAGGCCCACGCCGATGGCGGCTATCTCCATCGTGGTTTTGAGAAGCTGATGGAGGAGCGTCTGTGGATTCAGAATATTGCACTGGTCCCTCGTATCTGTGTGCCGGACCCATCCCCGATGGAGGTCTGCTACTCGATGGCGGTGGAGGAGATTGCCGAGATCGAGGTGCCGGAGCGGGCGCAGTGGATTCGGGTGCTGCAGCTGGAACTCTCCCGCATTGCGGCCCACCTCTTCACCTTTGGTGGTCATGCCGCCACTACCGGGATGTACAGCCCGATGTTCTGGGGGGTGGCAGATCGTGATCTGTTGCTGGATCTGTTCGAGGAGTTTACCGGAGGACGTATCTACAGCATCTACAACCTCCCGGGTGGGGTACGTCGAGAGCTGCCGGAGGGGTTTCTGCAGCGGGTAACCGATACCCTCGACTATATCGAGTCGCGCCTCTCCGACTATGACGATCTCTTTTTCAGGAACCGTGTCTTTATCAAGCGCGCCAAGGGGGTGGGGGCGATGGATCAGGAGCTGGCGCTGGAGTATGGGGTGACTGGCCCCAATCTGCGTGCCTGTGGCCTACCGTTTGATGTACGTCGTGATGACCCCTATCTGGTCTATGATCAACTCGATTTCGAGATTCCGATCGAAGAGGCGGGGGATGCTTGGGCGCGTACGCTGGTGCGTCGTGGAGAGCTGATCGAGAGTATTCGTATCGTGCGCCAGGTGGTGGAGGCGCTACCTGATATCACCGGACCGATTCGCAACCCCATTCCCAACCCGCTGGCGTGGAAGGTGCCTGCCGGAGAGAGCTATGCCCGGGTCGAGTCCTCGAAAGGGGAGCTGGCCTACTATGTGGTTTCCGATGGGAGTGAGAAGCCGTGGCGTGTTCATGTGCGCGGTCCCTCCTCGATGCATGCAGTGCAGGTATTGGAGCGACTGGTGACCGGCGGACGTATCGAGGATGTGGCGCAGACCATGTTCTCCCTGGATGCTTGTCCCCCGGAGGTAGACCGATGAGTGGGGCAAGTATGATGTGGAGGTTGGTCTTCACTCGGAGGGCCCTTGGTTCCACTGCTGAACCCATTTTCTCAGCGCCTGTTCAAACTCGCTCTGCTCAGACAGGAACAGGCTTTGATCTGAAAAAATGGGTTCAACAGCGGCGTGCCCAACTCGTTCAGAACAACCTCCACATCACGTTTAGGAGAGAGCGTGCTTCGGCTGGAGGTGCTCAATGATCGATTACAAGGATGAAGGCAGTCTGCTGCGCCCACTGCGTGCGCTCTCTTTCCTCGGGTGCCCTGCGGTAACTGAACCACTGGAGCCTCGCCTGGCTGCAGAGGGGTATCGTGGCTTCCATCTGAATGAACATGCACAGTGTGTCGGCTGCAGCAGTTGCCAGAAGATCTGTGACAATGCGGCGATCACCATGGTCGAGGTGCCCGATCTTCCTAACGATGAAGAGAAGGGAATTCGCAACCTGCGCCCTGCGATTGATTACGGGCGCTGCTGCTGGTGTGCGCTCTGTGTCGATATCTGTCCTACCGGCTCACTGAGTTTGTCCAAGGAGTATGTCCACACCTGTACCCAGGAGCAGATCGACAGCTACTTTATCCTGCCGAATGAGGTAGGTATGCACGGTACCTTCATGGGCAAGGGGTGGCAGAAGACCGAGAGTTCCGATCTGCTCGATCTGGGACGTCAGCCGATGGGAGAGACCTCTCCCGAGGCGCGTGGTGACAACTTCGATGAGATTGTCGATGGCTTTACCCCGGAGCAGGCGATGGCCGAGGCGTCGCGCTGCGTGCAGTGTGGGATGTGTCATGACGCCTGCCCCACCCATATGGATGCCCCGGAGTATATCCGCTCCATCTATGAGGGAGACCTGGAGCAGGCGGTGCGCTGGATCTACCAGAGCAACCCCTTCTCCCATGTCTGTGGGCGAGTCTGTACCCACCGTTGTGAGGATGCCTGCTCGATCGGTGTGCGCGGTACCCCGTTGGCGATTCGCTGGCTCAAGCGCTATGCGATGGATGGGGTGGCCCATGATCGGGTCAAGGAGATTACTCAGGAGCAGAAGCCTGCTGCCTCCAGTGGCAAGCAGATTGCGGTGGTGGGTGCCGGTCCAGCTGGTCTGACCGCCGCCTGGGATCTGGCACGGATGGGGCACAAGGTGGTGGTATTTGAGGCGAGAGAACACCCTGGTGGCATGCCGCGCTATGGTATTCCTGAATACCGCCTTCCCTATGAGATGCTCGATCGTGACATCGATGTTATTGCTGCGATGGGGGTGGAGATCCGTTGTGGTGTGGAGATTGGCAAGCAGATCGCCATGGACCAGCTGCAGGATGAGTATGATGCGGTGGTGCTGGCGATCGGGCTCCATCTGGGGCGTTCTACCCGTATTCCTGGCTCCGAACATGAACATGTCTACTCTGCGGTGAAGCTGCTGCGCGAGGTGACCGACAGAGGGCGTTTCGAGGTGCCGCAGGAGGTGGTGGTCATCGGTGGTGGTAATGTGGCGATGGATATTGCCCGCACTGTGGGGCGGCTACAGCGTCAGCAGCATGGGGAGGTCAAGGTGGTGGTGACTGCGCTGGAGGAGCTGGATAATTTCCTCGCTGATCCCGAAGAGATTCGTGAGGCGACTGAAGAGGGGATTACGATCTGTGCATCTCGTGGACCACAGGCGTGTGTGATTGAGGATGGACAGCTGCAATCGCTGAAGACCTGGGGGGTCTGCTCCATCTTTGATGAGCAGGGGCGTTTTGCACCGCATTATGATGAGGCAGATGAGCAGTGCCATCCTGCCGGTATGGTGATTGAGGCGATTGGGCAGATGTCCGATGCGCCGGAGTTGTTGGGGGAGCGGCTGACGGAAGATCTGGAGTGGAATCGTGGACGGCTGCAGGTGTGTGACCATGGGCGCACCTCGGAGTCATGGCTGTGGGCTGCAGGGGATTGTGTCAACGGGCCGGATGTGGTCCATGCGGTGGCCGATGGGCATCGGGTTGCGGCCAGTATTGATGAGGTGCTGAGTAATGCGTGAAGGGGATGAGGGGAAGCGTGAACATCTGTTGAAGACAGAGAGTGTGCTGGAGGTGATCGATATCGCCATTCAGTTCGAGTTGGCCGCATCGACCTTCTATCGGCAGCTCTACCACAAGGTGGGCAAGCCGCTACGCTGGCTGGTAAAGGAGCTGGCGGAAGAGGAGAGCCAGCATGCAGAGCGGCTCAAGGCGTTGCGTGAACATCCGGATCTGCAGCAGGAGCTGGCTCAAAATCTGGAGAGAGCCGTGATCGACCCCCGTTTCTCCGATGCCATTCAGACCCCAGACCTGGACGAGTTGGCGGATGATCAGGCGGTGTTGCAGTATGCGCTCAGCCGGGAACAGCTGGCGATGGAGCAGTATCGCCTGTTGGCGCAGGAGAGTGCTGCCGGAGCAGCGAAGGATCTGTTTCAGTGGTTGGCCAATGAGGAGGTGGCGCACAAGGGAGAGCTGGAGAAGCGCTACTATGAGCTGGTCCACCGTGGGGGTGGGGTATAGTCTGCCTGCTCCAGTTTGTCTGGAGAAGTTTGGGATAGCCCCGACTCCGTGGGAGCAGTGGACTGATCGCCTCAACGGTCTGTTGCAGGCATCGGTTGAGTTGGGGATGAGGGGGATGATTTGACTGGAACCACTCGATGAACAGGTTGGAGATCGAGAACTCCATCGCTTGTCAGCTCAATCGTTCTCTCGTTCGTACTTTCTCTTCTTGGGGCCGCCAGGGCGATTCTTCTGCTCCGTGCTGAAGCGGAAGCGCCCAGCCAGTACGCACCCCTTCATTCCTGGATCGCACGGCACCTCCGGTACCTTTTGACAGATACCGTTGGCGTCGTGTGGACATCCCCAACCACTCATGATTGCTTACTCAATCAGTTCTCATTCTGGAAGTACTTGCGGTAGCGTTTAGGACGCTTGCGATCACGCATCTTGAAGTTCTCCGGCAGCAGCCAGCTCTGGTCGCCTACCTGCTCACCGATCTCGAATGGGCTGGGCATGGAGATGTTGGGCAGTTCCCAGCCACCGGGCATACGTGGTGCGTCGGCCAGAAAGTCCTCTGCCTCATGAAAGGCCTCATCGGGTGGATCGGAGAACTTGCCGGAATCTCCCCAGGGGGCGCCAGGTTCCCATGGCTTGTAGTGCCAGGGGTTGCCGGTGCCGGGGACGGGCCAGAATTTCATTGGGCTCATGTCAAAGCTCTTGTCATTGCCCCAGGGTGGCTCCATCGTGGGTGGGTTGAATGAGGGGTTCATTGAGGGGGCGCGATAGCCGTTAGGGCCACCAAAGCGGGGAGGTGCATACCCCATTGGCGGACCACCGTAGGGTGCCATGCCTGGAGCTGGGTAAGGAGCATTGCCCCACTGTGGAGGCACCATTCCATAATAGGGAGGGTAATAGGGAACGGGTCCATAAGGGGTACCGTAGGGGGCGACCAGAGGCTGCTGCGGTTTTGCTGCAGGGGCACGGTTCTCTTCTGCCTGTGTGGCAGAGGTTGTCAGCAGTGCGCTGGCAAGTGCCAGACGGATCATGGACGATCTGATGTTCAGCATGAAAATCTCTCAAACGTGGATGGGGTTTTCAGAAAAATTACTATATTACCTAAATCCTGCAAGCCCTCCCACCTGCTCTGTGCAACCTCTTGATCCATATTGTAATATTTGCTTCCTTGAGTATATCAATAAGTATACTGCGCGGTCGCAAATTTACACTATGAATCAATATATTGCACATATCAGGCACGATTGCTTGAAGGATTCAGGTATTATCTTTTCTCAGTCTATCATAGGGATGGAGTTGATTCAATTAGTTTATTGAATATCAAAATGGGTAGTATAGCCACCTTTCAGGAAAGTGATTTCGAGGTGCGTCCCTCGTCGATTGAGGGGTGTGGCCAAGGGCTCTTCAGCAGAGTGAAGATTGGGCCCGGAGATACCGTAGGTCCCTATCTGGGGGAGCAGATTACCGATGCGCAGTCGGAGCAGCCGCCCTATATCGACTCCCACTATCTGCTCTGGATTTGCCGTGACTGTCTGATTGTCGGGGAGAACTATACCCGTTTCATCAACCACTCCGAGGAGCCCAATGTGCAATTTGTGGTCTCTACCCGCTGGAAGAGCGCACGGGTGGAGGCGCTGTGTGAGATTGAGCCGGGTGAGGAGCTGTTTCTTGATTATGGCCCCGACTTCTGGGAGGCGGCTGAGGTTGAAAAACTGAGGGGGTAATCCGATTGATCCAGCGTGATGTTAAGGAAGCTCTGAACAAGTCTGGGCACTATGGACGTAATCCAAATTGCCCAGACTTGTTCAGAGGTTCCTAAGCCGGAATAAGGATCTTTTTCATGCTCTGTCCAGGGTCTCTTTAGAAGGGATTTGCAGGGTTCAAGCCATCTCTGTCGATAGACTTGTTTCGTCTAGATGACTATGCAACCATAGACCAAGTGATATTTTTCGGTTTGTTTGTTTTACTCGCTATAGTTATTTTTTATATTAATAAAAACAAATGGTTGGAGTGCTGGTGAGGGTTGGGGATCACCAGAGATGAGTGCCAATGAGGAAACCACAGGATGAAAGAGAATCTTCCAGTCACGCAAAAGAATATCGAAATGGCACCGGAGCTGGTGCTGGTCAGCCATACCGATCTGAAGGGAATCATCACCTATGCCAATCGTACCTTTGTTGAGGTCAGTGGCTTTTCTCTGCAGGAGCTGACAGGTAATAACCACAATATGGTGCGTCATCCTGATGTGCCGTCAGCGCTGTTTGAAGATCTCTGGAGCACGGTCCAGAACGGGCGCCCCTGGACCGGTATCGTCAAGAACCGGGCCAAGAGTGGAGACCACTACTGGGTGGAGGCCAATGTGGCCCCCATCTATGAGGAGGGGGAGATCTCCGGTTACATGTCGGTGCGCAAGCCAGCCACGGCGGAACAGATCGCCCAGGCGCAAGGGTTGTATGCAGAGGTGGAGCGCGGTGAGGTGCGGGTCAGAAGTGGTAATGTCTATCGGGGGATGGCCGATAAGCTGGATCGGGTGATCCATCCGCTACGCAATCTCAGTGTGCGCACCAAACTGATGGGCATGTTCAGCGTGCTGATTCTGTTACCGCTGCTGATCTTTGGCTGGGTGGGCAGTGAAAAGGCGCGTGATGCACTGGAAGAGCAGACACTGGCCAAGTTGGAATCGATTGCAGCCAACAAGCGGGGCAGCATCGAGCGCTACTTCCAGCAGATCCATGATCAGGTACGTACCTTCTCCGAGGATCGGATGATTGTCGATGCGATGGTGCTGTTCCGGCAGCTATTCCCGCTCTATCGGGATGAGGCAGGGCTGGATGATCAGGCGCTGGCCGAGATGAAGAAGAGTGTTGCCCGTTACTATACGGATGAGTATGGTGCCGAGTACCGCAAGCAGAACAGTGGTGCCTCTGTTGCAGTGGATGCACTGGTAGGGCAGCTGGGGGCGGATGCAATCGCCTTCCAGTACAACTACATCAGCAACAATAGCCATCCGCTGGGCAGTAAACATCTGCTGGATAATCCCGGTGACCAGACCGCCTATTCTCAGCTCCACCAAACCCTCCATCCGGTGGTGCGCAACTATCTGGAGACCTTTGGTTACTACGATATCTTTTTGGTTGACCTGAACGGGGTGATTGTCTACTCGGTCTTCAAGGAGCTGGATTATGCCACCTCGCTGGTGGATGGCCCCTATGCCGGTACCAACTTTGGAGAGGTGTTCCGCAAGGCGCGTGATCTTAATGCGGGAGAGATTGCGTTTGTCGATTTCAAACAGTATGGCCCCTCCTATGATGCACCGGCCAGCTTTATCGCCTCTCCAGTCTATGACAAGAAACAGAAGGTCGGGGTGTTGATCTTCCAGATGCCGATGGATCAGATTACCTCGGTGATGGGAGAACGCAGTGGTCTTGGGGAGAGTGGTGAGTCCTATCTGGTCGGCACGGATCACCTGATGCGTTCCGACTCCTTCCATGATGCGCAGCGCAGTGTGATCAACTCCTTCCGCAACCCTGATACCGGAACCCTGTTGAATCCGGCGATCCATGAGGCGTTGACCGGTAACAGCGGGGTGATGACCACCGCCGATTATCGTGATGCAACGGTGCTGAGCGCCTATACCCCGGTCAAGGTAAGTGAAGGGGTCACCTGGGGGATGGAGGCGAAGATCGATATTGATGAGGCCTTCATGCGGGTGGATGAACTGGTGCAGATTCTGCTCCTGATCGGTCTGACTATTGTGCTGGTGGCGCTGGTGCTGGGAGGGGTCTCCTCTCACATTGTGGTTGATTCGATGAAGGAGGTGGTGGTGCTGCTGTCGCAGATGCAGGAGGGCAAGCTGGATAATGCAATTGTCATCAAGGGGCGGGATGAGACCCAGAAGATGCGTGCAGCGCTGCAGATTACCCAGATCAAGTTGCGCTCGGATCTCGACCATATTCAGACTCAGGCGGCGGATGCAACGCGGGTCAAGGTGGCGCTGGATAATGCCAGCACCAATGTGATGGTGGCGGATGTGGACCGTAACATCATCTATCTGAACCGTTCGGTGGACAAGATGCTCCACCGTAATGAGACCGAGCTGAAGAAGGTGTTGCCTCACTTTGAGGCGGATGGTCTGGTGGGGCGTAATATGGATCTGTTCCACCAGCAGCCAGAGCATCAGGCCAAGCTGCTGGCCAGTTTGAGTGAGATGTATGAGACCGAGATTGAGGTGGGCCCTTTGACCTTCAACCTCAAGGCCAATCCGGTCATTGATGAGGATGGCAGCCGTCTCGGTACCGCAGTGGAGTGGAATGATATTACCGAGCAGGTCAATGCCCAGAAGCAGCTGGAGGCGCTGGTCACTGCAGCGGCGGAAGGAGATCTGGAGCGTCGACTCGATACCGAACACTTTGCTGGCTTTATGCGTACCCTCGGTAACCGTATCAACCAGATGATGGAGGCGATTGATGTGCCGATTCGTGAGGTGGTGCGGATTGTCAGTCAACAGGCGGAGGGGGATCTGACTCAGAGTATGGAAGGGGAGTATCTGGGGCAATTCAAGGTGTTGCAAGACAATATCAATGAGATGAGCAGCAGTCTGAAGGGGGTGATTGCCGAGGTGGTGATGGGGGCCGATACCATTTCACAGGGGGCCTCGCAGATCTCGCAGGGGAGTGGTGATCTCAGTCAGCGTACCCAGCAGCAGGCGGCCTCGGTTGAGGAGACGGCTGCCAGTATGGAGGAGATGACCGGCACCGTGCAGCAGAACAGCACCAACGCCGAGAAGGCCAATGAATTCTCTCTGGAGGCGCGCGGTGTGGCTGAGCAGGGCAGTGAGGTGATGCAGGGGGCGGTGGCCTCGATGCAGGAGATGCATGAGGCGAGTGCCAGGATTGCTGATATCATCTCTACCATTGATGGCATCTCCTTTCAGACCAATCTGCTCGCGCTCAATGCGGCGGTAGAGGCGGCGCGGGCCGGTGAGCATGGGCGCGGCTTTGCGGTGGTGGCCGGAGAGGTGCGTAGCCTGGCGCAGCGTAGTGCGGAAGCGGCCAAGGAGATCAAGGTGCTGATTGAGGACAGTATCGACAAGATCGAGCAGGGTACTCGTCAGGTCAATGATGCCGGGGATAATCTCGATAGAATTGTCTCCTCGGTACAGCAGGTGAGTGAGATCGTCGGTGAGATTACCAATGCCAGTATGGAGCAGAATCAGGGCATTGGTCAGGTCAACCGTGCGGTTGGTGAGCTGGATAATGCCACCCAGCAGAATGCGGCGCTGGTTGAAGAGACGGCAGCAGCCAGTGAAAATATGAATCGACAGGCCAGGGCACTGCGTGATCGGGTCCAATACTTTAAAGTGTAATGAATAGAAGAATTCTGGTTATTGATGATGAAGAGCAGGTCGTTGAGACCTACAGGGAGATTCTCTCGCCTGCCTCTGATGAGATTGATCAGTTGGCGCGTGATGTGGGGCTTCCTATGCCGGATGAGTCGGATAACCGCTTCTCCTTTGAGGTGATGAGCGCCAATCAGGGCGAGGATGGGGTCAATCTGGCGAAGATGGCCTATGAAATGGGGCAGCCCTTCTCGGTTGCGCTGATTGATATGCGCATGCCACCGGGATGGGATGGACTGCAGACGGCGCAGGCACTGCGTGAGCTGGATCAACGTATCCACATTGTTATTGTGACCGCCTATACCGATCGCAGTATCGAGGAGATACAGCAGGTGTTGCAGCATGATGCGATGCTGGTTTACAAGCCCTTCTCCGGGGATGAGATCTTCCAGTTGGCGCGCACCCTCTGTATCAGCTGGAATGATCGTCAGGAGAAGCAGCAGGCATTTGCCGAGATTGAGCGGCTGGCGACCTATCCGCAGGAGAACCCTGCTCCGATTTTGCGCTTCTCCGATCAGGGAGAACTGCTCTATCACAACCCCCATAGTGGCCCGATCATGGGGCTGCTGGAGCTGGAAAGCGATGGGGTATTTCTTGCTGGTGCTTGGCTGAAGCGGATGAAGTCGGTCTATGAGGATGGACGGATGCTGGAGGTAGAGGTCTCCAATGGGCATGCCTTCTTCCTGATGACGCTGGTGCCGATTCACCAGAAAGGGTACATCAACTGCTATGTGCAGGATGTGACCCGTCGCTATGTGCTCAATCGTCAGCTTACCTATCAGGCACGTCACGATCCGTTGACCGGATTGGTGAATCGGCGGGAGTTCCTGCGCAAGCTCAATCTGGTGTTGCGCCGAGTCCATACCCAGGGGGGAGAGCATGCACTGCTCTACCTCGATCTGGACCACTTCAAGGAGGTCAATGATACCGCCGGGCATCTGGTGGGGGATCAGGCGCTACGCAACCTCTCCAACCACCTGCTCAATGAGGTCAAGGATGGGGACATTCTGGGCCGTATTGGTGGTGATGAGTTCGGCATGCTGATCTACAATGTTACTGTGGATCAGGCGAAGGGGGTTGCCAGACGCATCTGTGCGGCGGTGGAGAAGCGACGTTTCCGCTGGAAGGGGCTGGAGTTCCAGTTGGGTATCAGTATCGGTGTAGCGATGATCCATCAGGGGAATCTGACCGATGCCGAAGAGCTGTTGCACCGTGCCGATCAGGCCTGTTATGCCGCCAAGGGGATGGCGGAAGAGCAGCATCGAGTCTATCTCTACCACAGTGATCATGAACTGGATGAACAGCAGAGCGAGGCGGTTGCGCTTGCCAATGAGGTGCGGAATGCGGTAGAGCAGGGGA
>CAYFOU010000106.1:0-8100 GCA_964344805.1 uncultured Piscirickettsiaceae bacterium
GTCCGCCATGAATAACCAATTGAATTTGTTCGATTAAACGTTGGGACACCAGTGAAAGCACTGCTTTATGGTGACCCATGATTGAGACGATTCGCCTGATTGAATCCTGGTTGATGCCTCCTGGTGGGGTGTTGCTGATACTGGTATTGGCGCTGTTGCTGGCAAATGGGTTGCGTCGTTTTGCCTGGTTTCTGGTGTTGGTGGCTACCCTGATGCTCTATCTGTTGAGCACCCCCTGGTTGAGCCATCAGTTGGCTACACGGCTGGAGGTGATCCCTCCGCTGCAGGAGGTTCCTGTGGTTGGAGAGGATGAGCGGGCTGCGATTGTGGTGCTGGGGGGCGGGCGTTATACCGCTGCACCAGAGTATGGAGGGGATGTGGCTGGAGGTGCAACGATGCAACGGTTGCGTTATGCGGTCTGGTTGCACAAGAGAACCGGTTTCCCGCTGCTGGTTACAGGAGGGCGCCCACTGAATGAGGCATTGCCGGAGTCGCAACTGATGGCGGATAGTTTGTGGCAGGATTTTGGTATCAGTGATGTGTGGCAGGAGGATCAGAGTGTCAATACCTGGGAACATGCACAATATGTCCCCGCTATTCTGAAGCAAAAGGGTGTAACGGCCATGTTACTGGTTACCCATGCCTCCCATATGGTTCGCTCTTTGCGAGTTTTTGAGCAGTCGGCAGAGATGGAAGGGATAAAGGTTGTGGCTGCGCCAACAGCTTTCTCGGTAAGAGGTGCAATGGATCGTGGTATTGCTGGGCTCTGGAGGCCCAGTGCAGGAGCGCTGAGTAAGAATGTTCGTTTCCTCCATGAATGGGGAGGGATGCTCTGGTACCGGATCCGTTACGGCAAAGGATAGTGCTCCGCCGTATAATGCCCCGCCATGGAGTATCCGGAAACATTTGACGTTGTTGTTATCGGTGGTGGCCACGCCGGTACCGAAGCAGCGCTGGCGGCTGCACGAATGGGGGGGCGCACACTGCTGCTGACCCACAATATAGAGACTTTGGGGCAGATGAGCTGCAATCCGGCGATTGGCGGGATCGGCAAGGGTCATCTGGTCAAGGAGATCGATGCACTGGGTGGTTTTATGGCACATGCTACCGATCGTGCCGGCATCCAGTTTCGTATTCTCAACAGCAGCAAGGGGGCGGCGGTACAGGCGACCCGTGCTCAGGCAGATCGTCAACTCTACAGAGAGGCGGTGCGTAGTCAGTTGGAGAATCAACCCAATCTGACCCTGTTCCAGCAGGCGGCGGATGATCTGATGGTAGAGGGAGGGCGAGTGATGGGGGTGGTCACCCAGTCCGGTATCCGCTTCTCTGCCGAGGCAGTGGTGTTGACTGCAGGGACCTTTCTCAATGGGGTGATCCATGTCGGGCTCTCCCAATCTTCCGGTGGCCGAATGGGGGACCCTCCCTCATTGAAATTGGCGGATCGGTTGCGTGAACTCCCCTTCCGGGTAGAGCGGTTGAAGACCGGTACACCGCCCCGCATTGATGGGCGCAGTATCGACTACAGTCAGTTGAAGGAGCAGCCGGGGGATGACCCCGCTCCGGTCTTCTCCTATCTGGGAGAGCGTTCAGAGCATCCGCAGCAGCGCTCCTGCTGGATCACCTATACCAATGAGCAGACCCACGAGATTATCCGTGGGGGGTTGGATCGTTCTCCGATGTACAGTGGGGTGATCGAGGGGGTGGGGCCCCGTTACTGCCCGTCGGTAGAGGACAAGATCGTCCGTTTTGCCGAGCGTGATTCCCACCAGATCTTTGTTGAGCCGGAGGGGTTGAACACTCATGAGATCTACCCCAACGGCATCTCCACCAGCCTGCCATTTGATGTACAGCTCGATCTGGTGCGCTCGATCCAGGGGTTTGAGCAGGCGCACATCACCCGCCCCGGTTATGCGATTGAGTATGACTTCTTCGATCCGCGAGATCTCAAGCCTTCGCTGGAGACCCATGCGCTGGAAGGGCTCTTCTTTGCCGGACAGATCAACGGTACCACCGGTTATGAAGAGGCGGCCGCACAAGGGTTGGTGGCGGGTTGCAATGCGGCGTTGAAGGTGCAACGGAAGGAGGCGTGGTCGCCGAAGCGGGATGAGAGTTATATCGGTGTAATGATTGATGATCTGATCACCCGTGGAACCAAAGAACCCTATCGCATGTTTACCAGCCGTGCCGAATATCGTCTGCTGCTGAGAGAAGACAATGCCGATCTGCGTCTGACCGAACAGGGACGACGGTTGGGATTGGTAGATGATCAGCGTTGGGATGCCTTTCAGCGTAAGCGTGATGCCATCGCCACCGAGCAGCAGCGTTTGAAAGAGGTCTGGTTGCGGCCACAGCTCATCAGTGAAGCAGAGGCAGAACGGGTGTTGGGCAAACCGATGCGTCGTGAGCACAGCCTGATGGATCTGTTGGCGCGCCCGGATGTGCGTTATCGTGAGTTGATGACGCTGGAGGCGGTAGAGAATCCACAGCTTGCGGACAGTGTGGTAGAGCAGGTGGAGATCCAGGCCAAGTATGCGGGCTATATCGAACGCCAGCAGCAGGAGATCGAGAAGAATCGTCGCCACCAAGAGCTGAAACTGCCCGAGGATCTCGACTATAGCCAAGTATCCGGCCTCTCGATAGAGATTCAGGAGAAGCTGGAGCGTCAGCGCCCAGCCACTCTGGGTATGGCGGGGCGAATCTCCGGGGTGACCCCAGCGGCGCTCTCACTGCTGCGCATCCATCTGAAGAAGCGGGCGATGCAGCAGGAGGTTGACTAGATGGTGCTCTCCCTGCAGGCGGGTGCCCACAAGATGGGTGTGGCGTTGAATCAGCAAAAGCTGGAGCAGCTGGAGCGCTATCTTGATCTGCTGGTAAAGTGGAACCGTACCTACAATCTGACCGCTATTCGGGAGCGGGAGCGGATGGTGACCCACCATATTCTCGATAGCCTTTCGGTGTTACCGTTTATCCAGGGAGAGCGTCTGGTGGATCTGGGAAGTGGTGCCGGGCTGCCGGGGATTCCATTGGCCCTGCTGCGCCCCGAGATCACGGTAGTGATGGCCGACAGCAATGTGAAGAAGACCCGCTTTATCCAGCAGGCGGTGCTGGAATTGGGCCTCACCAATGCATCTGTTGTACACTCTCGGGTCGAACAGCTTGAGCCGGAGCAGCCATTCGATACCGTGGTCTCCCGCGCCTTCACCTCACTGAGTCAATTTCTCCGTTATGCCGCACCTCTGCTGGGTATCGGTGGACGTGTGGTGGCGATGAAGGGGCGCTGGCCGGAAGAGGAGGGAGGTGAGGTGGTGGACGGTTTTGAGCTGAATGAGGTGGTGCCGGTTTCGGTGCCGGGAATCGATGCAGAGCGCCATATGGTGATCTGTACAAAGAGTTAATGTTTTGAGCAAGATCTACGCAGTCGCCAATCAGAAAGGGGGAGTGGGCAAGACCACCACTGCCGTCAACCTCGCCGCATCACTGGGCTACTTTGATGAGCAGGTGCTGCTGATCGACCTCGATCCACAGGGCAATGCCACTACCGGCAGCGGTGTGGACAAGGTCGAGGTGGAGTGGAGTGGAGTCGATGTGCTGCTGGGGGAGGTCTCGATTGAGCAGGCGGTGCAGAAGATCAGTGGCTCCAGCTATGATCTACTGGCGGCCAATGGGGATCTGACTGCGGCAGAGGTGGAGCTGTTCAATGAAGAGGATCGCCTGCAGCGCCTCTCATCGATTCTGGAGCCGCTTCAGGATACCTACAGCTATATCCTGATCGATTGTCCGCCCACATTGAATATTCTGACCCTGAATGCCTTTGTTGCCTCCAACGGGGTGATTGTGCCGCTGCAGTGTGAATACTATGCACTGGAGGGGCTCACCGCGTTGATGCAGACGATGGATCGGGTGCGTGAGACCCAGAACCCGGAGCTGGAGCTGAAGGGGATTGTGCGCACCATGTATGATGCCCGTAACCGTCTCTCGATCGAGGTCTCCGAGCAGCTGCTGGCCCACTTTGGTGGGCGGGTCTATGAGACGGTGATTCCACGTAATGTGAAGCTGGCGGAGGCCCCCAGCTATGGGAGACCGATCATCTACTATGCCCCCTCTTCACGGGGAGCCTACGCCTATGTCGATCTTGCAGCGGAGATACTGGAGCGTGCGGCCAAGGTGCATGGTGGTGAAACAGAACCATTGATGGAGCAGCAGGATGGCTAGAAAAGGGGGGTTGGGCAGAGGGCTGGACTCACTGCTGGGGGCGGCCAAGGCGCCGGAGGTGCCGGTTAATACCGACGAAGCTGAATCGCCAGAAAAGACGGCTCCAAAGCGTTCCGTAAAGAAGAGGACGGCAGCCAGGGAGACCTCTTCGGCGGAGCCGGTGCAGGCGGTAGATGGTGCGCTGAGAAACATGCCGGTCGATCTGCTGCAGCGGGGCAAATACCAGCCGCGACAGGATTTTGATCAGGAGGCGCTGGAGGAGTTGGCCAACTCCATCCGTTCCCAGGGGGTGATTCAGCCGATTGTGGTGCGCCCGGTGGGTAAGGAACGTTACGAGATTGTCGCCGGTGAGCGGCGCTGGCGTGCGGCGCAGCTGGCGGGGCTGCAGGAGATCCCGGCGGTGATCAAGGAGGTCTCCGATCAGGCCACGATGGCGATGGCGCTGATCGAGAATATCCAGCGCGAGAATCTCAACCCGATTGAAGAGGCGACTGCGTTGCAGCGCTTGATTGAGGAGTTTGGCTTGACCCAGCAGCAGGCGGCCGATGCGGTGGGACGTTCTCGTACCTCGGTGACCAATCTGTTGCGTCTGCTCAATCTCAATAGCGATGTGGCCAAGATGGTGGAGCAGGGCAAGCTGGAGATGGGGCACGCCCGTGCACTGCTGGGGGTGGAGGGAAAGCAGCAGAGTGACGCGGCCAAGCAGGTGATCCTGCTGGGGATGTCGGTACGGGAGACCGAGAAACTGGTGCGTCGCCTGCAGCAGCCTGCCAAGGCAATAACCACCGTAGCGCAGGAGATTGATCCCAATGTCAAGCGGCTGCAGAATGACCTTTCGGAGAAGCTGGGGGCGACCGTCACCATCCAGCAGGGGGCAAAGGGAAAGGGCAAGCTGGTGATCCAGTACAACTCACTGGATGAGCTGGATGGTATTCTTGAGCATATTGGTTAGTCTTGTGATGGCGTTATTAATCAAGTAAATATTCAAGATTGCTACTTTTTATAAAGATGGCGATTGACCCCATAATCGATGATTTCTATAATACGCGCCTTCGGAAACTGGGCTGTCCCGCTACTTCAGATTTTGTTCCTGCTTTTGACTGTGATCACGGTCGATCTGTTAAGGTTGGATTACCCGAAGTGGCCTATCCTCTACGGGGGGGGGATTTCGGTGGTTAATCTGCTCTGGTTGCAGTGGCGATTACGGCGATCCGAAAAGAGACGACCTGCAGGCGAGATTGAACAGGATGCGGAGCAGAGTGCACGCAAAATTGCGGCGGATCTCTATATGACTGCACTGGAGCGTTTTGTTCTGGTAACTGCGCTGTTTCTATTCGGGATGGTGAAGTTGCAGTTGGATCCGATGATGCTGATGGTCGGCTTTGTTGTGGGGCAGTTGGCGCTGCTGATGGGGAGTCGATACTTGGATAGTGAACCCCGGCAGCGCAATAGGGTGTAGATTGGGTTAATTCAGAGAACTGAGTGAATAAATAGATCATGTCTGGCGAAGCGATTACTTCCGGTGCCTATATCAAGCACCACCTGACCAATCTTACCTTTGGTTATTATGACGGGCATTGGGGGTTTGCCCACTCCGCAGAGGATATCAAGGAGATGGGCTTCTGGGCGTTCCATGTCGATTCACTGTTCTGGTCGGTCGGTCTGGCGCTGCTCTTCTTCTATATCTTCCACACAGCGGCCAAGCGAGCCACGGCGGGGGTGCCCGGTGGACTGCAGAATTTTGTCGAGTGGATTGTCGAATTTGTCGATGATGCGGTCAAAGGCTCTTTCACAGCGAAGAATGATCTGGTTGCGCCACTGGCATTGACCATCTTCTGCTGGATCTTCCTGATGAACTTCATGGATCTGGTCGCGGTCGACTGGCTGCCGATGCTGGCGGGCGCCTTTGGTGAGACCTTCCTGGGGATGGATCCTCATCACGTATATTTCAAGGTGGTGCCTACTACCGATCCCAATATCACCTTCGGTATGGCGCTGGCGGTCTTCTATCTGATGATCTACTACAGCATCAAGAACAAGGGTCTGGGTGGTTTTCTTGGCGAGCTGGCGTTCCAGCCATTCGGCAAGTGGGGGCTGCCCGCCAATCTGGTGCTGGAAGGGATCTCGCTGATCTCCAAGCCGGTCTCTCTCGCACTGCGACTGTTCGGTAACATGTATGCAGGCGAGACCATCTTCATTCTGATCGCCATCATGTACGGCGCAGGCTGGCTGATGGGAGGCTTTGGTGGTCTGCTGCAGATTGGCTGGGCGATCTTCCATATCCTGATCATCACGCTGCAGGCGTTCATCTTCATGACGCTGACCATCGTATATATGGATATGGCGCACAGCGAGCACTAAGGCGCCACAAATATCAGAATTTGGTTTACAATTTTTAACTTTACATCCTCAATAGAGAACAGGAGAAAAAAATGGAACAAGCACTATTGTTCATCGCAGGTGGTTTGATGATGGGTCTGGGCGCACTGGGCGCTGCTGTGGGTATCGGTATCCTCGGTGGACGTTTCCTCGAAGGTGCTGCGCGTCAGCCTGAGCTGATCCCAATGCTGCGTACCCAGTTCTTTATTGTCATGGGTCTGGTTGATGCGGTTCCAATGATCGCGGTGGGTCTGGCGCTCTATGTTCTGTTCGCAGTTGCTGGATAGTTTCAGAAGCAATCCAACAGAACCCTTTTCACAAGGTTTAGAGACATCATCGGATTTAACGGAAATCGGCTATGAATATTAATGCCACTCTGATTGGACAATCGATCGCATTCTTTCTGTTTGTACTGTTTGTGATGAAGTACGTGTGGCCGCCTCTGATGGCTGCACTGAATGAGCGCAAGAAGCAGATCGCAGACGGACTGGCTGCAGCAGAGCGTGGTCACCATGAGCATGAGCTTGCTGAGAAGAAGGCCAAAGAGGTGATTCGTGAGGCACATGATGAGGCTAGCGCCATCATCAGCCGTGCACAGCAGCGTGCCAGTGAGGTGATTGAAGAGTCCAAGGACACTGCAAAGGAAGAGGCGGATCGCATTATCGAGTCGGGCCGTTCTCTGATCGAGCAAGAGACCAACAGCGCACGCGAGCAGTTGCGTGGTCAGGTCTCGACACTGGCTCTGGCAGGTGTATCCCAGATCCTCCAGCGTGAGGTGAACGAGGCGGATCACCAGCAGGTTCTCTCTGAACTGAGCGCCAAGCTGTAAGCAGTTAGCGCGAACGAGAGCGAACGGAATGGAAGAGAGAACAACGATCGCCCGCCCCTATGCCGAGGCTGCCTATCAGCAGGCTTGCAATGAGGAGCAGGTAGAGGCATGGGCCACTGCAGTAGAGCTGCTGTCTGTGATTGTTCAGGAGTCAGCGGTCGCTGAGCGCCTGGATCATCCACACGTAAGTAGTGAGCAGATGAGTGATCTGGTTATCGGTATCGGTGCCGAGGTGGATGGCGACATCTTTGAGGGTACCCGTGGGAACTTCGTCAAGGTACTGCTGGAGTCCAACCGTCTTGGGTATGCCCCGGAGATCTTTGAGCTGTTCCATGCCCTCAAGGCCGAGGCAGAGAATACGCTGGATGTTGAGGTGATCTCCGCCTACCCGCTGGATGGTGCTGCCGAGCAGTCCATTGCCGATGCAGTGAAAGAGAAGATGGGCAAGGAGATTCAGATGACCACACAGGTGGATGAGTCTCTGATTGGTGGCGTTGTTGTCCGTGCCGGAGATCAGGTGATCGATCTCTCTCTGCGTGGCAAGGTTGGGCAGCTGACCAATCTGTTGCAAGCCTGATTGCAGCAGCGCGAAAAGTTTTTGTAAGTTTAGATATATATCTTTAGTTTTTAAGGAGCAATCATGCAACTCAATCCTTCTGAAGTCAGCGAACTGATCCGGA
>CAYFOU010000106.1:8238-9712 GCA_964344805.1 uncultured Piscirickettsiaceae bacterium
ACGGCATGGCGCTGAACCTGGAGCGTGACTCCGTCGGTGCGGTAATCCTGGGTTCGTATGAGCACATCTCCGAGGGTGACACGGTACGTTGTACCGGTCGAATCCTTGAGGTACCGGTGGGTGAAGGCCTGCTGGGACGCGTGGTCGACTCTCTCGGTAACCCGATTGATGGCAAGGGGGCGATTGATTCCGTGGGTACCTCCCCGATCGAGAAGATTGCTCCCGGTGTAATTGCACGTAAGTCGGTTGACCAGCCGGTACAGACTGGACTGAAGGCGATTGACGCCATGGTACCGATCGGTCGTGGACAGCGTGAGCTGATCATTGGTGACCGTCAGACCGGCAAGACGGCGGTAGCGGTCGATGCGATTATCAACCAGAAGGGTACCGGCGTTAAGTGTGTCTATGTTGCGGTCGGTCAGAAGGCCTCTTCAATCGCGGACGTTGTGCGCCGTTTGGAAGAGCACGATGCAATGGAGCACACCATTATTGTTGCCGCCTCTGCATCCGATGCTGCGGCGATGCAGTTCATCGCCCCATACTCCGGTTGTACCATGGGTGAGTACTTCCGTGACAAGGGTGAGGATGCACTGATCGTTTATGATGATCTCACCAAGCAGGCGTGGGCTTACCGTCAGGTATCGCTGCTGCTGCGTCGTCCACCAGGCCGTGAGGCATATCCCGGTGACGTCTTCTACCTCCACTCCCGTCTGCTCGAGCGCGCTGCGCGTATCAATGAGGATGAGGTCGAGAAGCTGACCGATGGCGCCGTCAAGGGCCAAACCGGTTCTCTGACCGCACTGCCGATCATTGAGACCCAGGCGGGTGACGTATCTGCCTTCGTACCGACCAACGTGATCTCCATTACCGATGGTCAGATCTTCCTCGAGACCGACCTCTTCAACTCCGGTATCCGTCCTGCAATCAACGCAGGTCTCTCGGTATCGCGTGTAGGTGGTGCGGCACAGACCAAGATCATCAAGAAGCTCGGTGGTGGTGTACGTCTTGACCTTGCACAGTATCGTGAGCTGGCGGCCTTCGCACAGTTTGCATCGGATCTGGATGAGGCGACCCGTAAGCAGATCGAGCGCGGTCAGCGTGTAACCGAGCTGATGAAGCAGAAGCAGTATCAGCCGATGACCATTGCACAGCTGGCGACCTCCCTGTTCGCGGCCAACGAGGGCTTCCTTGACGATATTGATCCTGCCAAGGTGGTGGATTTCGAAGAGGCGCTGCAGGCTTACATGAAGAGCTCACAGGCTGCACTGATGGATTCCATCAATGAGTCTGGCGACTACAACGATACCATTGAGAGCGGTCTGCGTAGCGCAATCGAGGACTTCAAGGCGAACCACAGCTGGTAGAGGCACTGGTCTGTTTAAACATCCGTTAGAGGAAGATTGATCCGATGGCAGTAGGTAAGGAAATCCGGGAGAAGATCAAGAGCGTCAAGAGCACGCAGAAGATTACTCGT
>CAYFOU010000106.1:9722-10319 GCA_964344805.1 uncultured Piscirickettsiaceae bacterium
GAGATGGTGGCTGCGAGTAAGATGCGCAAGGCGCAGGAGCGGATGGAGGCCTCACGCCCTTACAGTGACAAGATCGCTGCAGTGGTGGGTCATCTGGCCAATGCGCATCCCGAGTACAAGCACAGCTATCTCAATGCACGTGAAGAGCAGCGAGCAGGTTATATTGTGATCTCTTCCGATCGCGGTCTCTGCGGTGGCTTGAACGTCAACATGTTCCGCGAGCTGATTCGTGAACTCAAGGGGAAGGAAGCTGCAAGTGTAGAGGTGGATTACACCGCAGTCGGTAGCAAGGCGCTCGGTTTCCTCGGACGTCTGGGTGGAAATATGGTCTCCGAGGCCTCTCAGCTGGGCGATGCGCCAGAGTTGGAGAGTCTGATTGGCCCAGTCAAGGCGATGTTGGATGCCTATGACGAGGGTCGGATTGACCGCCTCTATGTGGTCTACAACAAGTTTGTCAACACCATGACTCAGGAGCCGACGGTACGTCAGGTACTGCCACTGGAGCAGGTCGAGGACGAGAACTATACCCACCACTGGGACTACATCTATGAGCCGGATGCGAAGCCGGTGATGGATACCCTGCTGCAGCGCTATGTC
>CAYFOU010000107.1:0-10113 GCA_964344805.1 uncultured Piscirickettsiaceae bacterium
ATACCGATTTTCATCTTCGGGGGTGGCCTATAGTCTCAGGCCATGTGGATTTTGTTGTATCAGAAAGGAACCTGTACTTCCCTTCCCCCTCACATCAATATAAGATTTGTTATACCCATAATGGTTGTCCGTGTAAAGGGTACGAGAGGAGGGTTATTGCACTTCCTGCACCATCTGTTGCCAGCTACGATGCCAGCGGCAGATCTCATCCACCGCCTTTGGTTTGGAGAGAATATACCCCTGTAGCTGGATCGGCATTGGTAGTGCATTGAGGTAGTTGAGATCTGCCTCGTTATCAATCCCTTCGGCCACAATCACTGTATTGAACTCCTGAAAGATATTGAGTAGGGATTGCATAATTACCTGTGAGAGACGGTCATTGGCAATGTTGAAGATTAGACTGCGGTCCAGCTTGATTTCGTTATAGGGGAGGCTGGTAAGCTGTTGGATGTTGGTAAAGCCGGTGCCGAAGTCATCCAGTGCCAGTTCGAACCCCTTGATTTTCAGACGGCTCAGGGTCGCCAGCTGCTCGGGGTCCTCAATGGCGATATTCTCGGTAATCTCCAGCGTAATCTGTTTGGGTGAGATATTGTGGCGCTCTGTCAGTGCCAGTAGCTGCTCCGGCAGATTGGAGTGGTGGAGAGAGCTGGGGGAGAGGTTGATCGAGATTTGGCAGTTGGGGCCAAATACCTGGTGGATCTGTGGCAGATCGGTCAGCACCTGATCCATCAGGTTGTAGGTTATCACCTCGATCAGATCCAGCTTCTCTGCTACCTGAATGAACTGGTCCGGGGTGATGGCATTGGTCTGTAGCGGGGAGTTGATGCGGGCCAGTACCTCCAGCCCCATCACCTTGCCATCTGCATTGGAGACCTTTGGCTGATAGTAGGGGGTCAGCTGATTACGGTTCAGTGCATTATTGATCTCCGACTCGTTGAGCTGGCTGAAGTGGTCGCGGTAGATGGTTCGCATCGTCTTCATCTTGTGCAGGATGGTCTCTACCTTTTCGGTGGTGATTGGCTTGCTGATGCAGCTCAACAGACGGATTCGCATCGACAAGGTGACATGTTCCGCCAGTTGCAGCGTCTTCTCATCCAGTGCGGAGAGAATCACAGTGCCCCCCTCA
The DNA here is from genome assembly GCA_964344805.1 of uncultured Piscirickettsiaceae bacterium. GTDB lineage: Bacteria > Pseudomonadota > Gammaproteobacteria > Thiopontia. Next base: position 1,127 of record CAYFOU010000107.1, read on the forward strand.
TAACGGCGCTGGTGCAGATTGCGGATGAGTTCAATGCCATCCATCCCTGGCATGTTGAGGTCGATAAAGATCAGATCAAATGGTGGGGAGGCGTTGTGAAGGGCGGAGAGCGCCTCCTCTCCCGATGTTGCGGTAAAGACTTCGGCAATACTCACCTCCTGCAAGGTGGCCTGTGCGACCTCCAACATTGCTCTGGAGTCATCTACGATCAGTGTCTTGATGTCATGCATCGGATGAATGGCCTTGAGAATATAGGGACATTATGTTTTGTTACCTGCACCCAATATAGACGGGCTGGTTGGGATAGTCGACTGATGTGTGACTGATGTGGGCTATATGTTGAGGTATTCATTTTTAAGTCGCACATAGTGGGTGGCAGACTCCTTAAGAAAGGTCAACTCCTCCTCCGTCAGTGGTCGCGCCTGTGTGGCGGGTGTCCCTCGGTATAGATAACCACTGATCAGTTTCTTTCCCGGTGGTGCCAGACTGCCTGCGGCGAGTAGTACATCATCTTCGATAATGGCCCCATCCAGCACTGTCGCCCCCATCCCGATCAGACAGCGATGGCCGATGGTGCATGCGTGAAGGATGGCACCATGTCCCACGGTAACATCATCGCCAATGATCAGCGCATATCCTTCGGTGTTCTTCTCGGTGGGGCGAGCGACGTGGAGCACGCTGTTGTCCTGTACGTTGGTGCGCGCACCGATTTCGATGTAGTTCACATCGCCGCGGACCACAACCAGCGGCCAGATGGAGCTGTCGTTTCCTATCCTGGTGCGCCCGATTACCTGTGCGGAGGGGTCGATAAAGACCGTTTGATCAAATTCTGGGGACCAATTTCTGTAAGAGCGTATGTTGTTCATCAGCTTATTCATTGCGGTATAGATATTGAGCTGATAGTTTAGCGGAATTAAGTTATTTATCAGGAAATATGATGTCACAGGAAAACCCGTTACTGTCCATGGAAGGGCTGCCTCCGTTCTCACAGATCCGACCGGAGCATGCATTGCCGGCGATGGAGGAGCTGCTGCTGGAGAATCGTGAGGCGGTGGCCTGGCTGCTGGATCAGGAGCATGATTTCGAGTGGGATACGTTGGTGCAGCCGCTGGAGGAGATGGAAGATCGGCTGGGGCGGGTCTGGTCTCCGGTGAGCCACCTCAATTCGGTGAAGAACAGTCCGGAGCTGCGTGATGCCTACAATGCCTGTCTGCCACTGCTCTCCGACTATGCAACCGAGATGGGGCAGCACAAGGGATTACACTCTGCTTTCCGGACAATAGCGGAGAGCGAGCACTATCGAATGCTGGAGCCCTCACAGAAGAAGATTATCGAGAATGCGTTGCGTGATTTTCGCCTCTCCGGGATTGATCTGCCATCGGAGCAGCAGGACCGTTTTCGGGCGATCAGCCAGAAGCTCTCTCAACTCACCTCAAAGTTTGGGGAGAATGTGTTGGATGCCACCAACCAGTGGGAGAAGATGATCACTGATGAGTCCCTGCTGGCGGGGTTGCCTGACTCCGCCAGGGCGATGGCAAGGCAGACCGCTGAGCAGCGTGAAAAAGAGGGATGGGTCTTTACCCTGGAGTTCCCCTCTTATATTGCGATCATGACCTACGCTGATGATCGTGCACTGCGTGAGGAGTTGTATGAGGCCTATGTCACCCGCGCCTCCGATCAGGGGCCGCATGACAGGGGGCTGGATAATACCCCGATCATGGAGGAGATCCTTGCGCTGCGTCATGAGAAGGCGCAGCTGCTGGGTTTTGACAACTATGCGGAGTATTCACTCTCTACCAAGATGGCCGACTCCCCGTCACAGGTGATTGCGTTCCTGGAGGACCTGGCCGAGCGTTCGTTGGGGGTGGCCAAACAGGAGCTGGAGGAGCTGCGCCAGTTTGCCAAGGAGACCGACGGTATCGATGAGCTGCAGTCGTGGGATGTCGCCTACTACTCGGAGAAGCTGAAAGAGCAGCGCTATAGCCTCTCGGAGGAGGAGCTGAAGCCGTGGTTCCCGGTGGATCGGGTGCTGCAGGGGATGTTCGAGGTGGTACAGCGCCTCTACGGCATCACTATCGAGGAGCAGAGTGGGATTGATCTCTGGCATCAGGATGCCCGCTTCTTCAGCGTGACCGATCGTGAGGGGTGTCTGCGCGGGCAGTTCTATACCGATCTCTATGCCCGCCCGCAGAAGCGGGGTGGGGCGTGGATGGATGACTGTATCACCCGGCGCAGGATGAGTGACGGGGTGCAGGTGCCGGTCGCCTATCTCACCTGTAACTTCACCCCGCCAATCGGAGACGATCCGGCGCTGCTGACCCATGATGAGGTGCTGACGATGTTCCATGAATTCGGTCATGGGCTGCACCACCTGATGACTCAGGTTGACTTCCCCAGCGTGGCCGGTATCGCCGGTGTGCCGTGGGATGCGGTGGAGCTGCCGAGCCAGTTCATGGAGAACTGGTGCTGGCAGGAGGGGGCGCTGCCGCTCTTCTCCGGCCACTATCAGACTGATGAGCCGCTGCCGAAGGAGAAGTTTGAACAGCTGCTGGCAAGCCGCAATTTCCAGTCGGGGATGGCGATGGTACGGCAGCTGGAATTTGCGCTGTTCGACTTTCGCATGCATCTGGAGTATGACTCCGAAGCTGGATCAGAGCAGATCTACCGTGCGCTGGAGAGGGTGCGTGAACAGGTCTCGGTGATGGTGCCACCCTCATTCAACCGCTTCCCCCACAGCTTCTCCCATATCTTTGCGGGTGGCTATGCGGCGGGCTACTATAGTTACAAATGGGCCGAGGTGCTGTCGTCGGATGCCTTTGCCCACTTCGAGGAGAATGGTATCTTTGATGCCGATACCGGGTTGCGCTTCCTCTCCTCGATTCTGGAGCAGGGGGGATCGCGCGAGCCGATGGAGCTCTTTATCGAGTTCCGTGGACGGGAGCCACAGATCGATGCACTGTTGAGGCACTCCGGTATCAGCCTGTAGGGGGGCAAGAAAATGCGCAGAATCCAGTGGAATGAGGGAATGAGTGTCGGGGTCGATGCAATCGACAGCGACCACCGCAGGCTGCTGGAGACCATCAATGAGATCAATGATGCGATCACCGAGGGGAAGACCTCCGATGTGATTGAGAAGATCTTTGTGCGGCTGGAGCAGTATGTGGTGGAGCACTTCGCCCGCGAAGAGGCGTTGATGGAGCAGGGCCACTATGATGAGCTGGAACAACACCGGCGTCAGCACCAGAAGTTCGTCAACAAGGTACCGCAGCTGAAGGCGAAGCTGCTCTCTGCCGACAGCATGGATGTGGCGCTGGAGGTGAGCCTGTTCCTCACCAACTGGCTGATGAACCACGTCATCATGGAGGATATGTCCTATGCCCAGCCGGTGCATGATGCGGGGCTGTCTGACCGTGACCGGCGGCCGCACGGGCTGTTGGGCAGGCTCTCGGAGTGGGCCAGCCGCAAGATTGTGTTGCGGCAGCGCATCTATCTCAGTGCGCTGGTGCCGATTGCCGGCCTGCTGATTCTGATTGGCTCGATGTTCATCGACCACTATCGGGAGTATGTCCATATGCAGCAGCTGCTGGGGTTGACCGATCTGGTGCGGGATATCAACCAGCTCAGTCACCGGCTGCAGGCGGAGCGTGGTCTCTCCACCGGCTATATCAGCTCCGATTATCAGGATTTTGCTGAGCAGCTATCGCAGCAGCAGAACCGTACCGATCGGGCCATCGGGGATTATCAGAATACGGTGCAGCGGTTGCCACAATGGTTGATGAACCCGGATATGGAGCGGATGTTGCAGATCATCAATCGCTGGATTGCCGGACTGCCGGAGCAACGTCAGGAGGTGGGTGACCGTTTTGCTTCGGTGGAGGCGATGCAAAAACACTACACCGGAACCATCCGTGCACTGCTGGCGATCTACAGTACCATGCCGAGCCTGACCCATGACCGGCAGCTCAGCAACCATATCGCCGCCATCTCGGCGCTGGTCAACATGAAGGAGGCCAACGGGCTGGAGCGTGCGCAGGGGACGGCGATTCTGGAGGGTAGTGTCAAGCGCAAGGCGGGCTACCAGATGTTGTCACGGCTGATCGGGGAGTACGAGGGGTATCTGCGCATCTTCCGCATCAGTGCCGATGATGAGCAGCGCCAGCGCTGGCGCAACTTCTCCAGAAGCAAGGAGAGCACTAATGCCCGTTCGGCAGAGATGGCCCTGATCGACTATCTGGTGGAGCCGACTGTTGGAATACCGATCTCGCCAGACCGCTGGTTTGAGATGATGTCAAACCGGATGAACCATATTCAGCAGTTGATTGAGGATCTGATGGTGGATATTGAGCGGGGGGCCGAGCGTCAGGTGGAGCGGGTCAAGTGGCAGCTGCTCACCACCTCGCTGTTCTGGCTGGCGCTGTTGCTGTTGACCATCTTTTTCTCCTGGATCTTCAGCCAGAGCATTATCCGCCCAATTCATCGTCTGACCGATGCGATGGGGCTGCTATCGCAGGGGGATCGTGATATCCGTTTTACCGACACCTTTGCCAAGGATGAGATCCGCAAGCTTTACCAGGCCTATGAGGGGAGTCGCCGCAACTTCCTCAAGGCGGATATTGCGATGGCGGTGCGCTTCCAGAAGCAGGAGTTCACTTTTGAGATGAGTGAGCGGGAGAAGGAGACGTTTGAACAGCTTGCCTCGATCGATCCGCTGACCGGGGCAATCAACCGTCGCAAGTTTCTGCAGCTGGCGGAGATTGAGATCCGCCGGGCACACCGTTATCAGAATGATCTGAGCTGCCTGATGCTTGATATTGACCACTTCAAGCAGATCAATGACCGTTATGGTCATGCAGCGGGAGATCAGGTGCTGAAGGCCTTCTTCGAGGCCTGTTTCCACTCGGTGCGAGATACCGATATTGTGGCCCGTATCGGTGGAGAGGAGTTTGTGGTGCTGCTGCCGGAGATCTCTCAGAAGGATGCGTTGCGATTGGCTGAGCGGATTCGCAGTGAGGTGGCGAAGATCCGGGTCAGTATTGATGAGCGGCAGGTGATCGAGCTGACGGTCAGTATTGGGGCCTCATTCTGGAGTGAGGAGATCACTGATATCGAGGAGTTGATGGAACAGGCCGATACCGCCCTCTATCATGCCAAGCATGAGGGGCGAAATCGGGTGGTGATTGCAGAGAGTTAGCGGTTGCGGTTGGGAGTCAGGGCATCCTTCAGCCGCTTGGCATCGTTGAAGGTCTGGCGCGCACTCCAGATGATGTAGCCGCCCCACAGCACCTTCACATTCTCGAAACCGGCCACGCTGAGTGCCAGATGGGCCTTGGAGGAGAGCAGCCCGGTCTCGCAGTAGAGCAGGATCGGCTTGTCGCGGGGCAGTTCAAGGCGGTGGGTGAGAATGTCGCGCCATTCGATATTGATCGCATTGGGGAGATGCCCTGCCCCATATTGTCCGGCGTTGCGGGTATCGATAATGTAGAAATCGCCATACCCCTCATGCTCCAGCTGCTCTGGTGAGATTGCCCCGGCGGAGTAGGAGGCGAACTCCATGTATTCCTGTAACGCATCAATGGCATCCTCGTCGTGGGTGGCATGAAGCGGGACGGAAAAAGTACTTGCAGCAAACAGCAGGGCGGCAGCTTGTCTCTTCATTTTCAAAAACATATCGGTCGATTTGAGTCCGGTTCGGGCAGTATAATGGGGCTTTCCCCCGCTTTGCTGTTTAATAACAGTCTTTCCTTATGATGCAGAGAGACCAGATCTATTCCGAAGATTATGATCTTGTCGAAGAGTTTCGCTTCGATGAGGGGGTGGCATCGGTCTTCTCCGACATGATTCGTCGCTCCGTACCTGGCTACGGCATGGTGCTCTCGCTGGTGGGGGTGCTGGCGGAGCGCTATCTGCAACCGGGGAGTCGGGGTTATGATCTGGGTTCCTCGCTGGGGGCCTCGACACTGGCGATGGCAAGTATTGCGGCAGAGAGAGGGTGTTCGCTGGTGGCGGTGGATAATGCCCCGTCGATGGTGGAGCGTTGTCGGGAAAATCTGTCCCGGTCGAGTCATCAGCCTGGGATAGAGCTGCGTTGTGAGGATATTCGCCAGACGCCGATTGAGGGTGCCTCCTTTGTCACCATGAACTTTACCCTGCAGTTTCTCCCCATTGCCGAGCGTGAGGAGCAGCTACAGCGCATTGCCGATGGACTGCAGAGCGGTGGTGCACTGATGCTCTCGGAGAAGGTCCGTTTTGAGGATGCCGCGCAGCAGGCGCGGATGGTGGAGTTGCATCACGCCTTCAAGCGTGCCAACGGCTACAGCGACCTGGAGATCAGCCAGAAGCGTTCGGCGCTGGAAGCGGTACTGATTACCGAGACCTTGGGGCAGCATATCGAGCGGCTGCAGAAGGTGGGCTTCACCCAGGTGGAGGTGATCTTTCAGGCGCTCAATTTTGTCTCTCTGCTGGCGGTGAAATGAGTCCATTGCCACTGCAGATGGAACAGACGCTGGAGGCGTTGCAGCAGCAGGGTTTCGAGCTGTGGGTGGAGCAGCTGCGCCCGGAGCTGGAGGCGATATTTGAGCCGGGGCATAATGGTAATCTGCCGCGCTGGCTGGAGGTGCTGGATCAGCTCCCCGAGTGGCAGGCGCAGCTGGTTGACCTCACCGCACCCAGATTGCAGGTGGGGGGGGCTGATGAGTGTAGTGGGGCGGAGCGGCAACAACTGGAGGCAATACTGAAGCGACTCCACCCCTGGCGCAAGGGGCCGTTTGAGCTTTACGGTATCCATATCAACACCGAGTGGCGTTCCGACTGGAAGTGGGCACGGCTGGAGCAGCAGATCCAGCCGCTGCAGGGGCGCACCATCCTTGATGTGGGGTGTGGCAACGGCTACTACGCCCTGCGAATGGCGGGGGCCGGGGCCGCCTCGGTGATCGGCATCGATCCCAATCTGCTCTTCCTCTCCCAGTTCCGTGCGGTGACCCACTTCCTCACTCCTCAGCCGCCGGTTCACTTTGTTCCGGTAGGGCTCGAATCCTTAACGGAAAATATGCAGAAGTTTGACACTGTTTTTTCGATGGGCGTGCTGTATCATCGGAAATCTCCAATCGATCATCTCTATCAGCTGCGTGGTGCGTTACGCAAGGGAGGAGAGCTGGTTTTGGAGACACTGGTGATTGAGGGTGAACGGGGCGAGGTGCTGGTGCCGGAGGGGCGCTACGCCAAGATGCGAAACGTCTGGTTTATCCCATCGGTAGAGGAGTTGATGCACTGGTTGCAGCGGGTTGGATTCCTTCAGGTTCGCTGCCTCGACCAGTCGGTGACCACCGTGGAGGAGCAGCGCAGTACACCGTGGATGGAGTTTGAGTCGTTACCCGACTTTCTCCACCCGGAGGATGCAATGCAGACCATCGAGGGGTATCCAGCCCCAAGACGAGTTGTACTCTCGGCAGTAGCACCTTAACGAGGATTTGGAATAACAGTGGGAAGCACGATGTATAGACGAACCAATCGGTTGCTGTGGCTGGTGCCAGGGCTGCTGCTGGTGCCGTTTGCGCTCTGGATCGGGGTCGAGATTTCCGCAGTCGCCAAGAGTGGAGAGATTGAAGATGCAGCACTGCGTGTGCTGGAGGAGAGTAGCGAACCCGGCTGCCTCTTTACCTGGACCAGCTCCGATGCGGTCTCCCGTGGCCGTTTTACCCGCAGTGTGGACCGCAGGAAGCGTGAGCCGAATGATCAGGTGTGTCAGCTCTCCAGTGAAGAGAAGCGCATCTTCTACTTCAGTGATCTGCACCAGCAGGAGGGGCAGAAGATCTTCCATCTCTGGGAGCACAATGGGCGTGAGATGGCCAAGGTATCGCTTGGTACCGTGCGCGGCCCCCGCTGGCGCGTCTGGTCGAGCAAGAATCTGATCCCCAACTGGAGTGGTACCTGGGTGGTGAAGGTGGTCAACCATGAGGGTGCCGTGCTCCACCAGGATCAGTTTGAGTATATCCGCTAAGGTGCTCTCCTCCGTTCCAGCTCTGGAGCGATTCAATAAATCTTTGATGCTGCCGATAACCCTTCTATCGTGCGTTATTTGAAGACCTTGGAACAGTTATGAATAAGGGAATCCTTGCCATTTGGGCGGCGTCTCTGCTGCTGTTGGGGAGCAGTGTGCAGGCTGCATCCGATAAAAAGCTTTGCACTCAGCCGATGGTGATCAAGCAGACCTTCTCAGCGGTCGGCTACGGCAGTAGCGAGGACAAGTATGGTCGCCCCGCCTCGGGCAGTCAGGGAGCGCTGCGTGCTGCTCGTATCAACGCCTACCGTGCCCTGAGCAAACAGCTCTACGACTACCGTTTTGACGGTACCAATAGTGTCGCCTCGATGATCAAGCAGCGCCCCGCACTGCGTGGCAAGATCAAGGCGATGGTACAGGGAGCCAAACAGGTGGGGGTCAACCGGGTTAAGGATGGCCTCTATGAAGTGCGGGTGGAGCTGGTTGCGGATCGCAGTTTCCGGCTGCGTACCGAATGTCCCAAGCCACTCTCGACCACCCCGTGGCAGCAGTCGCTGATTCTGGAGGGAGAGGGGAAGTACCGGGAGGCGCGTGCGGCCCTGCAACCGCTGGTCAACCAGCCGTTGCCGAAGGCGGACCGTGAACTGCTGTTTCTGCGCATGGGATGGCTCTACCATCTGACGCTCGAATACAACAAGTCGATTCTCCACTACCAGAGTGCACTGAAGACCAACCCCGGCTCAATAGATGCGCGTCTTGGTATCCTGCTGCCGCTGTTGGCACAGCAGCGCTGGCGTGAGGTGGAGCGTCATGCCAATCAGGTGCTGAAAGATTCGCCGTGGAACTACCTGGCCCATGTGCGGCTGATGATTGCCGAAGAGGGGATGCAGAAGTGGCAGCGTCTGGAGTCCCATGCTCGCAGGCTGAGCGAACGTTATCCGGGGGATGTGACGGTACTGGTCTATCTGGCCCGCGCGCAGATCTGGCAGGG
>CAYFOU010000108.1:0-10060 GCA_964344805.1 uncultured Piscirickettsiaceae bacterium
CCGACACAGGCGACCAGCGCATCGGGAAGCTGTCCCGCCTGCTGCTGAATCTGCTCCCGCGCCTCTCGTCCGATAATGGCCTGGAAGTCACGCACCAGCGCCGGATAGGGGTGTGGTCCTGCCACGGTACCGATAATGTAGAAGGTGTTATCGACATGGGTGACCCAGTCACGCATCGCCTCATTGAGCGCATCCTTCAGGGTCTTCGAACCGGAGCTGACCGGGACCACCTTGGCGCCCAGCAGCTTCATCCGGTAGACATTGAGCTTCTGCCGCTCCACATCGACGGCCCCCATATAGACCACACACTCCAGTCCCAAGCGGGCCGCCACTGTAGCTGTCGCCACACCGTGCTGTCCTGCCCCGGTCTCGGCAATGATGCGGGTCTTGCCCATGCGTTTGGCCAACAGCGCCTGACCGATGGTGTTGTTCACCTTGTGAGCACCGGTATGGTTGAGGTCTTCACGCTTGAGCCAGATCTGTGCCCCTCCCAACTGCTCACTCCAGCGCTCGGCATGGTAGAGCGGGCTCGGGCGCCCGACATAGTGCTGCAGATCGGCATCCAGCTCACGCTGGAATTCATCATCCTCCATATATCGGTTGTAGGCCTCATTCAGCTCCTCCAATGGAGCCATCAAGGTCTCGGAGGCGAAGATCCCTCCATAGATCCCGAAGTGACCATTCTGGTCCGGCTGTTCGGTCCATCGACTACTCACGGCTTGTTCCTCACTAAAAATGGACGCCTCTGGCGTTCTCAATAAACTGTGCCACCTTGCTGTGGCTCTTGATGCCCTTGCGCTGCTCCACCCCACCGCTGACATCGACCGCCCAAGGCTTGACCTGTGCTACCGCTGCCGCCACATTCTGCGGATCGAGTCCACCTGCCAGTACCAGTGGTTTCTCTAGTGTGGCAGGAATCCGCTGCCAATCAAAAGTCTCACCAGTCCCTCCCGGTACACCGGGGCGATAGGCATCCACCAGCAGCGCCGAGGCCCCTGCATAACGCTCCGCCTCCTGCAACAGATCGACTTCCGGCTTCATGCGGATCGCCTTCATCCAGGGACGAGAGAACCTGGCACACTGCTCCGGTGCCTCCTTGCCATGAAACTGCAACAGGTCAATCCCGGTGGCCTCAACCACCTGCTCCACCTGTCGCTGATCGGCATCAACAAAGAGACCCACTGTGGTCACAAAAGGGGGCAATGCCTCGACAATCCTCTGCGCCTGCTCCACATTCACCGCCCGAGGGCTGGGTGGATAGAAGACCAGACCGATGGCATCCGCACCGCTACGGGCAGCTTGCACTCCATCCTCGATGGAGGTAATACCACAGATCTTCACACGGCTTTGCATCCGTTCGATTTTAACACAGGAACCGTGACTCTCTCTGACCCTCAACCACTAAAAAACCCTCTGCCGGTAACCGAACAGAGGGCCTGTAATCAGTGGTGCCCAAACTTATTCAGAGGTTCCTTAGAACTCATTCCAATCGGAATCATCCCCAATTGCTGCCGCTTTGGCAGGTGCGGCAGGTGCCGCAACGGGTCTGGAGGCCACTGTCGGCTTAGCGGGAACCGGCTTCGACACTGGTGCCGGTGCAGCCGCCGGAGCCTGTCGCTGATGCTGCTTCCCTACTTTGAAGAAGGCCACCATATCAGCCAACTGGTCTGCCTGATGACTCAGATGCTGACTGGAGGCAGCAGTCTCTTCAACCAGCGCTGCATTCTCCTGGGTCACACTATCGAGCTGGGAGACCGCCAGATTGACCTGATCGATGCCCTGGTTCTGCTCCTTGGCCACTGCAGCGATCTCTGCCGCAATGTCATTCATCTTCTTGATCGACTCCTGTACCGCATCCAGAGAGCCTCCACTCTGAATAACCAGCTGGCTACCCTCTTCAATACGGGAGGTACTGTCTTCGATCAACCCCTTGATATCCTTCGCCGCATCGGCAGAGCGCTGTGCAAGACCACGCACCTCACCCGCCACCACCGCAAAGCCGCGACCGTGCTCACCGGCACGCGCCGCCTCCACCGCCGCATTCAGTGCCAACAGGTTGGTCTGGAAGGCGATACCATCGATCAGCGCGATGATCTCGGAGATCTTGTCACTGGAATCATTGATCCCATCCATTGCCTTGACCGCCCTGGAGATCACATCAGCTCCCTCAGTAACCCGCAACACCGACTCTTCCGCAATCTTGCTGGCCAGCGCCGCGCTGTCTGAACTCATATTCACCGTACCGGCAATCTCCTCCATACTGGCCGCAGTCTCTTCCAGACTGGCTGCCTGTTGAGAAGTACGACTGGCAAGATCATTACTACCGGTAGAGACCTCCGTAGAGCCACTCTTGACCGCTACAGCAATCTCTCTCACCTCGGAGACAATCTCGGAGAGCTTGTTCTGGGTCGCATTGATCGAGTCTTTCATCTTGCCCAGAATTCCGAGATAGTTGCCATTTACCTTGACCGTGAGATCGCCACTACCGAGACGATCCGCCACCGCCACAGTCTCGGAGAGCGCCTCATCAAAGGCCGCCATCGACAGGTTGATATTCTCTGCCAGCCTCTTCAGATCACCCTGCGCCCCCTCCAGCGACATGCGCTGACTGGTCTCCCCTTGCGCCGCATGCTCCACCAGATTGCCAAACTGCTGCAATATACTGTCAATCGACACCATGGCTGTATTGACCTGGTCACGGAAGATCTTCTCCACATCATCACTCATGCGCACACTGAGGTCCCCCTCACCCAACCCACGCATCACATTGGCCAGAGACTCCATCGTGATCTGCACACGCCTCTGTACATCTCCCACGGTATTGAGGATCTCCGGGAAGAGCCCCCTTAATCCAACCGACTGCGGCACACGACCGTACTCACCGACCACCATACGATTGAGCACGGTAGAGGTATCACGAAATACGGTTTCAGTCTGGTCCATCATCTCATTGATGGCCCAGGCACACTCTTCGTAGCGGTGCCCCTTGGGAATCATGGTGATACGGGACTCGAGAATGCCTTGATTGGCATCCATCGCCACACGCTCCATCTTCTCCAGCAGCTTCTGGTCTGCATTCAAAGCAGCGATCCCCATCACCAATACAACGATTACCAGCACCACCAGCACAATAGAGAACACCGATCCACCTGTTACTACCACACCATAAACAGAGGAGATCAGCGCCACCAGCGCCATCATCCAGCTTATCTGAACAATGCCCATAATCAAGATGCCTCCAGTGCGAAGATCAGCTCTTCATAGCTCAACCCTTTCTCATTCAGCAGGTCAACCAGAATCTTGGTCGATGCAGCAATCGCATCCTTGGGCCCCACCCGCTGCTCCTCCTCCAGCATCGCCTTGTAGACTCCCGCAACCACCTCTACCGCCTTGGGATTGGGCTTGCGACGCACGGAGTAGTAGCCCACCATATTGCCACTCTTGTCATAGGAGGGCGTTGCGTTGGCAAAGACCCAATAGAAGCCACCGTCTTTGCTCATATTCTTTACATAGGCAAAGATCTCTTTGCCCTGCCCAATGGTGTCCCACAGCAGCTGAAATACCGCACGCGGCATATCGGGATGGCGGATGATGTTGTGCTGCGCCCCTATCAGTTCTTCCTCACTATAACCGGAAAATTCAATAAAAATCCGATTTCCGTAGGTGATACGCCCCGTCAAGTCGGTCTTGGAGACGATGAAATCGTCCGCACGCATCACCCGCTCTTTATTGATGGGTACTATATCCTTTTGCTTCACTTAGCTTGATCCTCCTGGCCAACGCTCTACATTGGCACTCATCTTGATTGCTGCCAGCTCCCCCCCAGGGCAAGTCAGCCTGATATTTTTTATACAGTGATCGAATCCAGTTTTACACCACTATCACTCGAAAGAGCAACAACTACTTTTCTTATAGAGCGACGACAAAAATTAATGGTTACCGATATTACATAATCCACACCCCAAAATTACCATGCAATTTTAAGGTGTATTAACATCTGTAACAAATCATACAGGCCATATTAGGATTGATTTATTTCAATTTCAACAACTCTTTTGGGTACTCCACCTCAATCAGCGACAACCCCTCTGGCGGTGCCGTTACCCCCCCCTGCGTACGATCTCGCAACTCCAGCACCTCCCTGGCCCACTCTGGAGGCTGCAAACCACTCCCAATCGCAATCAACACTCCAGCGATATTGCGCACCATATGGTGGAGAAAGGCATTGGCCCGTACCTCAATATAGACCTCCTCATCCATTCGGGTCACCTGCAGACGATGAATGGTACGAACTGGACTATGTGCCTGACAGGCCATCGCACGATAGCTGCTGAAGTCATGCTCTCCCAGCAGATAGTCCGCCCCCTGCTGCATCTTCTGCTCATCCAGTGGGCGGTAGACCCAGGTCCGTTCCTGCACCGATAGCGCAGTGCGTACCGGACGGTTAAAGATGATGTAACGGTAGGTACGGGAAACCGCAGAGAAACGGGCATGAAACTCCTCCGAGACCGGCTTCACCCAGGCCAGACAGACATCCGGCGGCAAGTTGGCATTGGCTCCATAGACCCAGGAGCGCTCACTGCGCTCTGCATCACTATCAAAGTGGACCACCTGCCCGGAGGCATGCACCCCGGTATCGGTTCGACCAGCAGTAATCACCCGGACAAAGTGGTTGGCCACCTTGGAGAGGGCTCGCTCCACCTCCCCCTGCACCGTACGAATATCGGGCTGCTGGATCTCCCAGCCATGGAATGCAGCGCCGTTATACTCCACCCCTGCCGCATATCTCATTCCCGGTGCTCCTGTTTCACCGCTGACTCAATCTCCGCCTCGATTTGTGCCACCTCTTGATGAAAGCGAACCCACTCCTGCTCCTCATCCAGCAGCAAGGTCTCACTCTTCTGTTCCAGTTCCATTGGCTCTGCGGCACGCCACCAGAGCCAGAATGGCAAGGCAATCACACCGCCCAACAGCAGAAACCCGATCCAGCTGGAGAAGATCTGCTGCTGCACCTCACTGATCCATGTGGCGCCCTCCACAGATCTCTGCTGCAGTTGATTCAGCTGCTGCAACAGCCGCCCACTTTGTGCCTGCAGGTCCTGATTCACTTCAATCAGATTGCGCAGATACTCCACCCTTGAATGGGGGGCAGTTGGATCAATAAAGAGGGTAATGCTACGCTCCCTTCCCCGCTGTTCCAGCATGAGTTGAAGGATCGGCTCATCAATCGACTGTTCAGTCAACAGCAGCAACCTCTGTCCCGAGGAGAGCGGCATCTGCTCCACCGCCATCTGTGGATATTCACTGATCTTTATCCGGTAGCGGTCTGCCCCTTGCTCCGCCTCCAGCAGTGGAAGCTCCACCATCAATGGCTCACCCAATGCACTGTAGAGGCGCAACTCCGGCTCGGCAGAATATCCCTGCTGTGCCAGCAGTAGCAAAACGCTACAGATAGTCGACAACCAGTAGCTCTGCAATCTGAACACTGTTCAGTGCCGCCCCTTTGCGCACATTATCGGAGACCACCCAGAGATCCAGCCCTCTCGGGTGAGAGATATCCTCACGAATACGCCCCACATAGACCGCATCGGTGCCGACCGCCTCGGTCACCGCCGTGGGATAACCACCATCCTCACGTCGATCCACCACCTTCACCCCCGGTGCGTTGTGCAACAGCTCGGTCGCCTCCGCCACCGTAATCTTGTCACGGGTCTCCAGATGGATCGCCTCGGAGTGGCCATAGAAGACCGGCACCCGTACCGCCGTGGGGTTGACCAGAATGGAGGGGTCTTCGAAGATCTTGGCGGTCTCCCAGACCATCTTCATCTCCTCCCTGGTGTAACCGTTCTCATTGAAGACGTCGATCTGCGGCAGCGCATTGAAGGCGATCTGCTTGGGGTAGACGTTGTGCTTTATATCCCGCATATTGAGCAGCGACATGGTCTGCAGCCCCAGCTCCTCCATCGCCGACTTGCCGGTACCGGAGACCGCCTGATAGGTGGCCACATTAATCCGCTCGATACCAACCGCATCGTGGATCGGCTTCAGCGCCACCACCATCTGAATGGTGGAACAGTTGGGGTTGGCGATGATATTGCGATTGGCGTAGCCGGAGAGTGCATGGGGGTTGACCTCCGGCACCACCAGCGGAACATCTTCCTCATAACGGAAGTGGGCGGTGTTATCGATCACCACACACCCCGCCTCGGCCGCCTTCAGTGCAAACTCTGCCGAGACCTCCCCCCCAGCTGAAAAGAAGGCAATCTGAACCTGAGAGAAGTCAAAGGTGGAGAGATCCTCCACCTTCAACGACTCCTCACAAAACTCTATCCGCTTGCCTGCAGAGCGACTGCTGGCCAGCGGATAGAGCCGCTCTAGCGGAAACTCACGCTCCTCCAGAATTGAGAGCAGTGTTTCACCGACCGCCCCCGTAGCACCGACAACCGCAACGGAAAGGCTCAATTACAGCTCCAGCGCAATGCTCATCAACCGGCGCAATGGCTCTGCCGCACCCCACAGCAGCTGGTCACCCACGGTAAAGGCGGAGATGTACTCCGGCCCCATGGTCAGCTTGCGTACACGGCCCACCGGAACACTGAGAGTACCGGTCACCTTGGCCGGGGTCAGCTCGGTCATGCTGAGGTCACGATCATTCGGGATCACCTTCACCCAGTCATTGGCCTGCGCCATGATCGCCTCAATCTCGCTTACCGGTATGTCTTTCTTCATCTTGATGGTCAGCGCCTGACTGTGAGAGCGCATCGCACCGACACGAACACAGAGACCATCGATCGGTACCGGATTGTCGCTACGACCGAGAATCTTGTTGGTCTCGACCTCAGCCTTCCACTCCTCACGGCTCTGGCCACTCTCCAGCTGGGTATCGATCCAGGGGATCAAACTACCAGCCAGCGGCACACCAAACTGATCGGTAGGATAGCTTTCGCCATTCATGTGAGAAGAGACGGTACGGTCGATCTCCAGAATCGCACTGGCGGGATCATCCAGCTTGTCGGCCACGCTGTCACGGATGCTACCCATCTGCGAGATCAGCTCACGCATATTGCGAGCACCGGCGCCGGAGGCAGCCTGATAGGTCATCGGGGTGATCCACTCGATCAGATCCTCCTGGAACAGGCCACCAATCGCCATCAGCATCAGGCTTACGGTGCAGTTACCGCCCACAAAAGTATTCTTGCCATCACTCAGCGCACTGTCGATCACATTACGGTTGACCGGATCGAGCACGATGATCGATTCTTCGCTCATCCGAAGAGACGAGGCCGCATCAATCCAGTAGCCATTCCAGCCTGCCTCACGCAGTGGACCGATCACCCCCTTGGTGTAGCTGCCACCCTGGCAGGTGACAATCGCATCCATCTGGGCCAGTTCATTGATGTCATTAGCATCTTTCAGCGCAGGGACCGGTTTACCCACATCGGGGCCAGGCTGTCCCAGCTGAGAGGTGGTAAAGAAGACCGGATCGATCTTCTCGAAATCATTCTCTTCCCGCATACGGTCCATCAGTACTGAACCGACCATGCCACGCCAACCAACAAAACCTACTTTCTTCATTTCAATCAAACTCTTAGTAAAACAGTCAAAACATCCACAAGCGGCCCCATTCTCATCATCACCGTAAAAACGATGTAATGAGGGTAGAAACGAACAATGATAATCCTTTCAGCATCAAAGCTCTACGAAAGATTACACTACAGTTTAGCGGCTGGCAGATTCTCGACTCACACCATTGGCCCGCATGAATTCACCCAACAGTGCGTGATAACGAGGATTGCTCGACAGATCGTTGTGGCCAACACCCTCAATTACATGAAACAGCGGATCAATTGAAAATCCTTCCATCAGTTGATCAGTATGGCGCCTATGGATGATCCGGTCATTCTGAGCCGCAATAATCAGGGTTTCAGACTTAATCCGGCTCGCCCGACTGTAGGAGTCATATCGATCCATCAGCAGCAGGCCGACCGGATAGATGGGATATTGTGACTGTGCAACACTCAAAATACTGTCAAACGGTGTAATCAACACCAGCCTCTCGACCGCCCTCTCCACTGCCAGATAGGTCGCTATCGCACTCCCCAAACTGCGCCCCATCACCGAAATCTCATCATGGTTGGCACCAATCGCATCATAGATAAAAAGTGCATCTGCATAGAGCCCGGCCTCAGTGGGCTTGCCACTACTGCCTCCATAGCCCCGATACTTCACCAGATAGAGAGTATAGTTAGGGAACAGTCGGGAGAAGTTTTCAGCGTTGTAATCCACATTCTCCGCATTGCCGCCAAAGTAGATCACCGCCTTTTGCCTGCCTCTGTTGAGCACCGTGGCCTTGATCTTTTCACCGTCATGTTCAAATAGCTGCTGTTCAAAACCACTACTCAACGCACGGACCGGAAAATAGATAAAGTCACGCTGCCCGAGATATAGAAACAGCCCCAAACCAACATAGACCAGAACACCAAACAGCAAGAATGTTTTCATTTATCTTATCAGCTGTATGGCTCAACCCGGCCTAGGATGATTTTCAAACACCGAACCGGCTTTTATATTCTCCAACTTCTCGCACATAGGCACCTTCATCAGATAAGGAATAAATAGTCAGATGCTTTAAAGTTAGAACTGACACCCACATTGCTCTTGACGCATGCTCACTAGCCGAAATTTGATCTATCTCGAAGCCTCTTGTCCAGTCTTTTCCAGCCAAGGCCCTTCCAAGAAACCATACCTCACTGGATAACACGAAGCTGTTATCGACCATATGACCACTCATAGTGAACTTTACAGAAAACAGTGCTGACTCTCGATACTGAGGCTCTCGATAACCTTGGTCAGCTCCATAAAGCTGTTTAAGTTTTTCCGCTATGAGTCGGCTATCATACAAATGCGCATAGAGCGTATGACTCCATACATGCTTCTTAGCTATTTTTTGTTTATTAACAATACTCTCTGGCGCCCAAGGAGGAACAAGGCTCAGGATCGGCGTATCGTGAATAAAAGCATCTTGTAGATTACTACGCTTCTTTATTTTAGGGGCAGACTGGGGCTGCAATAACTCAACTGCATGCCAATATCGGACGATATTCTCTTGCTCCACCATAAAATTTTCCCCGTTATGACCCACACCCGCCATTCCATACAACCACAAAAAAAGGGTGCCTCGGAACAAGACACCCTTCTTTATGATTACACAAGCTTAAATCAGCTACGCAACGCAGCCACCACCGCATCACCCATCGCGGAACAGCTTACCTCCTGCATCCCCTCGGAGTGGATATCCTTGGTACGCACCCCGTCATCCAGCACCTTGTTGACCGCCGCATCGATCTTGTCGGCCATCTCCGCCTCATCGAGACTGTAGCGCAGCATCATCGATACAGAGAGGATGGTGGCCAATGGGTTGGCGATATCCTGACCAGCAATATCCGGGGCAGAACCGTGAATCGGCTCGTACATACCCTTGTTATTGGCATCCAGTGACGCGGATGGCAGCATACCGATGGAGCCGGTCAGCATCGCGGCACAGTCGGAGAGGATGTCACCAAACATGTTGGTGGTGACCATCACATCAAACTGCTTCGGTGCACGCACCAGCTGCATGGCAGCATTGTCAACATACATGTGCGACAGCTCCACCTCTGGATAATCCTTGGCGACGCGCTCCATCACCTCGCGCCACAGCTCGGTACACTCCAGTACGTTGGCCTTGTCGACCGAGGTGACACGCTTGTCGCGCTTCATCGCAATCTCGAAGGCGGAGCGGCCAATGCGCTCGATCTCATGCTCGGCATAGACCAGGGTGTTGTAGCCCTGACGCTCACCGTTATCGAGTGTTCGCACACCACGTGGCTGGCCGAAGTAGATACCACCAGTCAGCTCACGCACGATCATCAGGTCGAGGCCGGAGACCACATCTTCTTTCAGGGTAGAGGCATCCGCCAATTGTGGATAGAGAATCGCAGGACGCAGATTGGAGAAGAGCTCCAACTCGGCACGCAGCCCCAGCAGCCCCTTCTCGGGACGGACGGCGATATCGAGAGAC
>CAYFOU010000109.1:0-9090 GCA_964344805.1 uncultured Piscirickettsiaceae bacterium
GCACGCGCCGGAAAATTGAGGGTTTGAGAATGAACTATGAAATATGCGGGCTAGTCATTCTTGAAGGCGGTCCACATCGGACTATCCTTGAAGCGATCATCCTCATCAAAGTCATCCACCCGGATCAGGCTCAACACCTCCTCATCCTCCAGTTCCATCAGAATCTTGGCCAGATCACGCCTTGAGGTGCCCTCTTTGCAGACCCCGTTTTTCACCAGTCGATGGTGCAGACTCTTCAGCGAGAATTCATCGACCTCCGCCAGCCAGTTTGCCAGAAATGATTTCAGTTCTTCACTCGACATTGTATTCAGCCACTCTCTTTTTTGACACACGCTGCCTTGATAGCAGAATCCGTGCCTACTTCCTCAGCGTTATACCTCGATCTCACCTCATCAGCAATAGCTGTGGCCCCCACACACTAGGAGATCTCTTAATTTTATCGGGTTCCCCCTTCTCTTCCAGCCTGCTCATCGAGTGAACGGAGATAGTCGAGCCGTTCCCGGATCTTGATCTCCATCCCCCGCTCCACCGGTTCATAGTAGCACTGCTCCCCGATCTCGTCCGGGAAGTAGGTCTCTCCAGCTGCATAGGCCTCCGGCTCGTCATGGGCATAGCGGTAGGCGCGTCCATAGCCCAGCTCCTTCATCACCCTAGTGGGGGCATTTCTGAGGTGAACCGGAACCTCGGCAGAACCACCCGCCTTGACATCGGCCAGCACCCGGTTCCACGCCTTGTAGATGGCGTTACTCTTCGGGGCCAGCGCCAGATAGCTGATCGCCTGCGCAATCGCCAGCTCCCCCTCGGGGCTGCCCAGGCGCTCATAGGTCTCCCAGCCATTGAGGGCAATCTGCAGTGCACGGGGATCGGCATTGCCGATATCCTCGCTCGCCATCCGCACCACCCGACGGGCCACATAGAGCGGATCCACGCCCCCATCCACCATCCGCGCAAACCAGTAGAGCGCCGCATCAGGATTGGAGCCCCGCACCGACTTGTGCAGTGCCGAGATCTGCTCATAGAAGGCATCCCCCCCCTTGTCAAAACGGCGGCTCCCTTCGACGATCACCTGGGCAATCTGCTGTTCATCAATCTGCTCAGTCCCTTCCGCCAGCCCGATCACAATCTCGACAATATTGAGCGCACGGCGGGCATCGCCATCTGCGGCCGCAACAATCTGTGCCATCCCCTCTGCCGAAAGGGTGGCGCCCTCTGCCATCTGCTGCAGCGCCTGCTCGATGATCTGCTGCAGCGCCTCCGGCTCCAGTGGCTTCAGGCGATAGAGTCGCGCCCGTGACAATAGTGCATTATTAAGTTCAAACGAGGGGTTTTCAGTGGTCGCCCCAACAAAAGTGAAGGTGCCATCCTCTACATGGGGCAGAAAGGCGTCCTGCTGGCTCTTGTTGAAGCGGTGGACCTCATCGACAAAAAGCAGGGTACTTCTACCCAGCTGCTGTGACTGTTTGGCCTGATCAATCACGGCACGGATCTCCTTGACCCCGGAGAGCACTGCAGAGATGGAGAGAAAATCAGCATCGGCATGGCGGGCAATCAGCCGCGCCAATGTGGTCTTTCCGGTTCCTGGTGGTCCCCAGAAGAGCATCGAGTGGAGGTTGCCCGACTCAATCGCCTGACGTAGCGGCTTCCCCTCTCCCAACAGATGCTGCTGCCCCATGAACTGCTCCAGCGCAGTGGGGCGCATCCTCTCCGCCAGTGGCGCCACCATCAGAAGTCGCCGACTACATCGACGCCATCCGGCGGGGTGAAATGGAAACGCGCCTCGGGCAGCGAGATGTTGATCATCAGCTGATGGAGCTCGATACGGGTACGCTGCCCCAGACTGTCGACCACCTCAATCTGTCGTAGCTGTTCTCCATCCATCGCCACCAGCAGTCGTTCATATCCCCCTTCCCCTTTCAGCGGACGCAGCTCCACCCATTCAAAGGGACCTGCACGTTCAACCGTGTGAAGAGAGAACTGTTGCTGCAGTACCCCTCGATGGGTCAGCAGCATCGCCGGGGTATTGGCCAACGTCCCCTGCTGTTTGCGTACGGTGACCTGCTCCAGATCAGGATCATAGATCCAGATGCGTTCGCCGTCACCAACCACCTCCTGAAGATAGGGCTGGGTGGTCTGCCAACGGAACTTGCCGGGACGACGAATCTGGATGGTGCCACTACTCTCCTCAATCAACACGCCACCACCATCTCTCACCTGCTGCTGAAAACGGCCATCCAGGGTCTCCAGCGCAGCAAAGAAACCAGTGACACTGAGCAGCCCTTCAGCCTGCACCATCGCAGGCAAGAGCAGCAGTAGTACAATACGCCACATGAATCAGTCCACCTCAACCGGCGGCGGCGCCAGCACCTCACGCTGACCATTGCCCCCAACCGGGCTCACCACACCGGCCATCTCCATCGCCTCCACCAGACGGGAGGCACGGTTGTAACCGACCCGCAGACGGCGCTGCACCCCGGAGACCGAGGCCTTACGGCTCTCTGTCACAATGTGTACTGCATCATCGTAGAGCGGGTCCGATTCCGCATCATCCACCCCCTCGGCACCACCGGCACCCGCCTCGCTGGCATCCGGTGTAGCCAGAACATCCTCGATATACTGCGGTTCACCGCTGCTCTTCAGATGCTCCACCACCCGCATCACCTCATCATCATCGACAAAGGCGCTATGGACACGGGTTGGTATCCCGGCCCCAACCGGGAGATAGAGCATATCACCCCGCCCCAGCAGGTTCTCGGCCCCGTTATGATCGAGGATTACTCGAGAATCCATCTTCGAGGAGACCTGGAAAGCGATACGGCTCGGCACGTTGGATTTGATCAGTCCGGTGATCACATCGGCCGAGGGGCGCTGGGTGGCAAGAATCATGTGGATACCAGCCGCACGCGCCTTCTGTCCAATACGCACAATCAGCTCTTCCACCTTCTTGCCCACCTGCATCATCAGATCGGCAAACTCATCCACAAAGACCACGATATAGGGAAGTGGCTCCAGCAGCGGCTGCTCATGTTCCTCCCCCTCAACCACCGGGTGGAGCGGGTCTCCCAGTGGGGTACCGGCATCCAGCGCATCCTGAATCTTCTTGTTGAGCCCGGTAACGCTACGCACATTGAGGGCCGACATCAGTTTGTAACGGCGCTCCATCTCCGCAACACTCCAGCGCAATGCACTGGCCGCCTCACTCATGTCGGTCACCACCGGCGCCAGCAGATGGGGAATGCCGTCATAGATCGACAATTCCACCAGCTTCGGATCGATCATGATCAGCCGCACATGCTCCGGCGAGTATTTGAACAACAGGCTCAGGATCATGGTGTTGATGCCAACCGATTTACCGGAGCCGGTGGTACCGGCCACCAACAGGTGGGGCATCTTCGCCAGATCGGCCACCTGCGGCTGACCGGAGATATCTTTGCCCAGCGCCAGCGCCAGTGCCCCCTTGCTCTTATCATATTCGTTCGAGGCGAGAATCTCGGAGAGGAAGACCGTCTCCCGCAGCTCGTTGGGGATCTCCAGACCGATGGTGGGCTTGCCGGGGATCACCTCGACCACTCGCACACTCTGAATGGTCAGGGAGCGGGCGAGATCGCTGGAGAGGTTGGTGATCTTGCTCGCCTTCAGACCGGGGGCCGGCATCAATTCAAAACGGGTAATGACCGGACCGGGCTGTACCGCCACCACCTCGACATCGACTCCGAACTCACGCAACTTCAATTCCACCTGGCGGGAGAGTGCCTCCAGCGTCTCCTTGGAGTAGCCCCCCTCGACCTGCTCCGCCTTGTTGAGCAGCGACAGCGGTGGTGGCGCAATCGGGCCATTCTCCCCGCTGTAAGTGTCATAGTTGGTGGTCAGCTCATCAAACAGCGAGCCCTGG
This sequence comes from uncultured Piscirickettsiaceae bacterium, assembly GCA_964344805.1. Classification (GTDB taxonomy): domain Bacteria; phylum Pseudomonadota; class Gammaproteobacteria; genus Thiopontia. The sequence continues at coordinate 3,890 of CAYFOU010000109.1, forward strand.
GTCTCCTTCAGGGCACGCTCGCTGATCTCGATGGTGCCCAGCTTCGGCTCGATCTTCGGCTTCTTGCGCTGGCGCGACTTCTTACGCACCTTCTCCACCTCCTGCTCCCGCTCCTCCCTGGCCTGCTTGCCCGCCTCTCGCTCATTGAGCTTGTCGGGGATTGAGCGCAGATGGAGCAGCCCCTCCAGCACCGCAGCCCCGATCTTCTCCATTACCCAGAGCCAGGAGATATGGGTAAAGATGGAGATACCGCCCAGAAAGATCGCCAACAGAAACAGGGTGCTGCCAAAGGGGCCAATGATGGAGGCAAAGAAACTACCGACCCAGTCCCCAAGAATACCACCCGTCTTCGCCGGCAATGTGCTGTCAAAACGGTGCAGATGGAGATAGGAGAGGCCGGTTCCCCCCAGGATGGTCATCAGGAAGCCTCCCGCCCGAATCACCAGCAGGTGGGGATCAAAACGGAGCAGACGGGCACGATCGACAAACAGCAGCCACCCCAGCCAACCGACCACTGGCGGAATCATCCACGACATGATGCCGAGAATGGTGAAGAGGATATCGGCAAACCAGGCACCAATCACACCCCCCGAGTTCTGGAACTGCTCGACCGGCGCACTGTAGTTCCAGGCCGGGTCATTGAGACTGAAGGTGAAGAGCGAGGCCCAGAGGTAGAGGGTAATGGCCCCGCTGATGAACCATGCGGTCTCTCGCATACCACGCCCGGGTGTGGTTACCTTTTCGGTTGCCTGACTCTTCTGTCCCTTTTTCTGCGCGCGTGCCAACCGTCAATCCTCAGTATACATATCCTGTAGAACGGTAAATTTTAACGGATTTGCCCCGGCGGCTGAACCAAAGGAAATTAATTACCACGTTGAGAACCTTGCGCAGAAGATGATTTTGCTTTCAGGCAACGTTTCCATTTTTTTTCTTGACTCCATTAGGAGGTAACCTATGCTCAGTATGAACCTCATCCACGACGCTTCAGTGTACGAATCAAAGGCAGCCAGGCACACACGAACGGTTACGATGGATGGGGTTTCACTCGTTTTGGAAGTCCTATAACAGTTCCTTCAACGCAGGGTAGACCACTTCCCCCCCCTCTATATTGATCCCCTCCCGTAACGGGGCCTCTTCTCGCCATGCACCATTCAGTTTCATCACCCACGGCAGAATCGCTGCCGAGAGGGCTTGGGAAGCCGTCTTCGGCACTGCACCCGGCATATTGGTCACCGCAAAGTGGGTTACTTCTCCAATCTTGTAGGTAGGATTCTGGTAATCGGTAGGGTGGATGGTCTCGATACAACCGCCCTGATCGACAGAGATATCGACCACCACACTACCCGGTTCCATCTGCCGGATCATTGCCTCGGTAACCAGCTTGGGCGCACGATCCCCCTTGACCAGCACCGCCCCCACCAGCAGATCGGTACACTTCACCTGACGTTCAATCTCCTCTGGAGTGGAGATCTTCCCCTCGATATCAGGATAACGCGACTGCAGTTCAGCAATACGGGACTCGGTACGCTCCAGCACGGTAACCCGTGCCCCCAATCCAGTGGCGACCGAGATCGCGGCGCTACCGGCCACCCCCCCACCAATCACCACCACATGGCCGGGATCCACCCCCTCCAGGCCACCGAGCAGCACCCCCTTCCCCTGCTCCGGCTGGTGTAGCAGGTGGGTGCCGATCTGTACCGAAAGCTTGCCGGCAATCACACTCATCGGGGTCAACAGCGGTAGTAGACCATCCACCTCAACGGTCTCGAAGGCGATAGCAGTAAGACCCATCTCTCGCAACGCCTCCATCAACTCCAAGTCGGCCGCCAGGTGGAGATAACAAAAGAGCAGATGCTCCTTGCGCAGCAGTGGTAGCTCACTGCGCTGTGGCTCCTTTACCTTGACGATGATATCGGCACCACCATAGAGAGCAGCTGCATCCGGCACCATATCTGCCCCTGCCTGACGATATAGCGCATCACCAAAGCCACTCAGTTTCCCCGCCCCCTGCTCAACCAATACCCGGTTGCCTGCCGCTGTCAGGGTACTGACCGCATCAGGCGTCAGGGCGATACGCCCCTCAAGCTCCCGCACCTCACGTGGCACCCCAATCACCATTTCATTCATGTACAATCTCCAACCACTTTATTGAGGGTTGACTGAAAAACGGACGTTTTCAGCACCCCCTTTCCACTTATCAACCATTTATCTTGGAGTTTATCATGAGCGATGTGAAGCACTGCCCCCTTCTGATTCTCGGTTCCGGCCCTGCGGGATACACGGCTGCAATCTATGCTGCACGTGCCAACCTGAAGCCGGTACTGATTACCGGTATGCAGCAGGGCGGTCAGCTCACCACCACCACCGAGGTCGATAACTGGCCGGGCGAGCCTGAAGGGGTTCAGGGTCCCGAGCTGATGGAGAAGATGCTGAAGCAGGCACAGCGCTTCGAGACCGAGATCATCTTCGACATGATCCAGAGCGTGGACACCTCGGTTCGCCCCTTCCAGCTCAAGGGCGACATGGGCGAGTACACCTGTGATGCCCTGATCATCTCCACCGGCGCCTCTGCAATGTATCTGGGGCTGGAGTCGGAGCAGGCCTTCATGGGGCGCGGTGTATCCGGCTGCGCCACCTGTGACGGCTTCTTCTACAAGGGGCAGGATGTCTGTGTCGTCGGCGGTGGCAACTCCGCCGTGGAGGAGGCGATCTACCTCTCCCATATCGCCAAGCACGTCACCGTGATCCACCGCCGTGACAGCTTCAAGTGCGAGAAGATCCTCTCCGACCGTATTCAGGAGATGGCCGCTGCCGAAGACAGCAACATCTCCATCGAGTGGAATTCACAGCTGGACGAGGTACTGGGTGACGACAGCGGGGTAACCGGTGTACGCCTGCGCCACAATGATGGTTCCACCAAGGAGCTGGCGCTGAGTGGTGTATTCATCGCCATCGGCCACAAGCCCAACACCGATATGCTGGAGGGGCAGATCGAGATGGAGCATGGCTATATCAAGGTACGCAATACCGAGGGACTCCACTACGCCACCGGCACCAATGTGCTGGGTGTGTTTGCAGCTGGCGACTGTGCCGACCCGATCTACCGTCAGGCGGTCACCTCTGCCGGTAGCGGCTGTATGGCAGCACTGGACGTTGAGCACTACCTCGACAATCTGGACTGCTGCGAGACAGACTAACCGTCTGTCTATAAGAGCTGCTCATAGCACTTCTCAAATTCTGGCTATCGATACCAAAAATGTGCGTTTAGTTGCACCCTTCAGGGTTTCAGCATAAATGTCCATTTTCAGGCAGAGACAGGCCGGATTTGAGAGGTGGTATGAGTAGTTGTCATCAGGGGCCTTTCTGGCTGGATGATGATCCCGAAGGCCCCTTCCCCCCACTCCACCTTGCACTGGAGGAACCCAACGGGCTACTGGCGGTAGGTGGAGATCTCTCCCCACAACGGCTGCTGAATGCCTATAGCCGAGGCATCTTCCCCTGGTTCAGTGAAGGAGAGCCGATCCTCTGGTGGTCCCCGGCCCCGCGTGCGGTGCTGTTTCCCGATGAACTACGAACCCCGCGCAGTCTGAAAAAGCGCATTCGACAGCAACCATTCGAGGTCACTTTCGACCGGGCCTTCGCCAAGGTAATCGATGGCTGTGCCGCGCCACGCAAGGATCACGAGACCAACGGCACCTGGATTACCGAAGAGATGAAACAGGCCTATATCCGCCTGCACCGGTGGGGTTATGCCCACTCGGTGGAGTGTTGGCAGGATGAGGCGCTGGTTGGCGGCCTCTATGGCATCCAGATTGGACGCCTGTTCTGCGGCGAGTCAATGTTCAGCCTTGCCAATGATGCCTCGAAGATCGCGCTGATCACGCTGCTGAATGAATTCAAGGCAGGTGAGATCGGGATGGTCGATATTCAGATGATGACGCCCCATATGGAGCGACTGGGGGCACGGGAGATCTCTCGCATGGAGTATCAACAGAAACTCTCTCAGTTGATCCGGTAACACCTATCCCCTGTCGTTTTCCGCTTCACCATCAATCTCATTGAGCATCACCTGGGCACTGATCTCTGCAACCAGACTGAGGGTCCTGCGGTAGAGCTGCTTCTGGTTCAGTGGCTGCTCTTCAATCAGTTCACACAGCCCTCTGGCCATCTCCCCCATTCTCGGAAAGCCAAAGCTGTCGGCACTGCCCCGTATGTCATGCGCCTGATCATAGATCGCCTGATGATCCTTGTAGGAGAGCGCCTCAACCAGCGCCAGTTTCCGTTCCGGCAGATCAGCCACAAAGGAGCGGTGCAGCGCCTCTTCATCCAGTTTGATCTCCGGCTCTTCACTGCCAGCAGCATCCACGGAGAGATATTCCCGTATCGTCTCCGCAAACTCATCAGCCTGAACCGGTTTGGTAAGGAATCCATCGCCCCCCGCTGCAAAGAAACGGTCTCGATGGCTCTGCCCATCATTGGCCGTGAGCGCCACGACCGGGGTCTTTGCCCCCAGAGCCCGCAGTTGTCTGGTGGCCTCAATCCCATCCATTACCGGCATCTGCAGATCCATCAATACCAGATCATAACTGTGTTGTTTGCACTGATCGACGGCAATCTGCCCATTCTCGGCAAAGTCAACTTGCAGCGCCATCCGCTTCAAAATCTCCCCCATCAACAGTCGGACCGCAGCGGTATCTTCAACCACCAGAACATGGCCACTCAGTGAACACTCCTCTGCAGGTTCTGCAACAGAGGAGGGGGCCCTGTCTGGCGTATTCCCCTTCCAGGGGCGGTAGGGCAGTTTCAGGGTAAAGGTGGAACCACTCCCCTCTTCACTTACCACCTCAATCTCTCCACCCATACGGTGCGCCAGCTTTTGCGCAATAAAGAGCCCTACACCGATGCCACCAAAGCTTCTGGAGAGGGCACTGTCCACCTGTTCAAAACGTTCAAAGATCTTCTCCTGATCAGAGACAGAGATACCGGTGCCACTATCCTCAACACCGAAGAAGAGCGAGCGCTCATCATATCCACAGCTGAGACTGATCACCCCCTGTTGGGTAAATTTGATTGCATTTTCCATCAACTTGGAGAGCACCTGATAGACCCGGTGCTGATCTCCAATTACCTGGAAATCACTCGCTACATGGTCAATCGAGTGGAGCCGCAGTCCACTCTTCTCAATAGCCGCAGAGAACTCT
>CAYFOU010000109.1:9100-9947 GCA_964344805.1 uncultured Piscirickettsiaceae bacterium
CAAACAGATGAGAGGGGTGGTAGGGGGCCTCATTGATCTGGATCCGCCCAGACTCCACATTGGAGAGGTTCAACAACTCATCGATCATCACAAGCTGATTTCGCCCCGCCTGCTCCAGACGTTCCAGCAGCTCTCTGTCGGACGGGGAGGAGAGCCCCTCCTTGAGCAGTTCACTCACCCCCAGAATGGTGGTCAACGGTGTCCTCAGCTCATGACTCATGGTTGCCAAAAAGGCATCTTTGGCTTGACTGGCCTGCTCCACCTCCTCTTTGGCCAGAATCAATGCCTCCTGCTGTTCTTGCAGTAGCAGTTCACTCTCCTTGCGTTCGGTGATCTCCTGAGCAATACCATGCAATTTAACCGGCTTGCCACTACTGTCCAGCTCTGGAGACGCCTTGCAGTAGAGCCAGTGGTGGTTACCCGCAAGGTCCTTGATGCGGTACTCCACCTCATGCGAGGCCCCCTCCTGCATCGCAGCCATCAGTGATCTTTCAACCATCGGCCAATCCTCTGGATAGACGATAGAGGAGAGGAATTCAGGCCCCACCGGCTGCGTGGGATCACTGCCAATGACCTGATGAATCTGATCCGACCAGTGTGCAGAGAGGGTCGGGATATCCAGCTCCCAGTTACCCATCTTGGCAATCTTCTGTGCCTGTTCCAACCCCTCCTGACTCTTCCGCAACTCTGCCCTCTCCCGATAGAGGGTGCTACTGATCTTTCGGGTTCCCCAAATCGCCAACCCCCACAACAGAAACAGCAGTAACAGGATAAACCGGGACTCCTCCTCAATCTGGGTCTATGACGATTAGTGTGGAAAGTCATGATACTGTACCGGGCTATTGAG
>CAYFOU010000110.1:0-9936 GCA_964344805.1 uncultured Piscirickettsiaceae bacterium
GGGCCTGCAAAACGCATATCCAGTGGGTAGCCCGCCTGAACCACACTATTGGGTACAAAGTAGTTGTCGATCAGGGTCTGGATCGCCTTGGAACGAACCTCAGCAGGGATATCACCCTTCTTCAGCTTACCCAGGGTAGAGTGAACCAGTACGCCATCGAGGGTCTCAACCGCGATCTTGGCCAGATACTCGTGTGAACGGTGCATCGGGTTACGGGTCTGGAATGCCGCAACAGACTTCCAGCCCTTGGACTCGAACAGCGCACGAGTCTGCTCAGGGGTCATGAACTGCTCACCATAGGTCTCAGGGAAACCACCCAATGACAGTACCTTGATAGGACCGGCCAGGTTGACGTCACCCTGGTTCATCACCATCTGCACGCCTGGGTGCTCGGTCTCGGTAGTCTTGTAGACAGAGGTGCACTCATGCTCCTTGTCGATACCGTACTTCTCGGTAACAGTCATGGTCGCGATGATGGAGTCGGTCTCCTCATCATACAGAGCGATATCGTTCCCCTCGTGGATGCCACCTGCAGTCTCGGTATCGGTAGAGAGGGTTACCGGAATTGGCCAGAACAGGCCGTTTTCCATGGTGTAGCTATCACAAACACCCTTCCAGTCTGCATGGTTCATGAAGCCTTCCAGTGGAGTAAATCCACCGATACCCATCATATAGATATCGCCCGCTTCACGAGAGGTTATGTTGATCTTGGGCAGAGAGGCTGCGCGTGCCTTCTCATCTTCCAGCGCAGTTCCTTCCAGCAGTAGTGGCTTCAATTCCCCGCCACCGTGTGGTTTGACTAGATTCGACATCGTTTTCCTTCCCGTATCGATTCGGCCCCAAGGGCTACGAATCTGGTTTTCGTGAGAGAAGGCGGACAAATCGACACGTCACCTTCCCGCTATTATCTTGTTTCACTGATTTTTCAGCAGTGCAACTCTAGCGCCTCCCCAGACCCGTTCAAGCAGGGAAATCTTCTTTTGATATAAGCCCACCTTATTTATCCAAGTAAAATTTATAAAATATCAATTTAATCTATATAAAGCCCTGTTTCCCACACAAACAGGGGCTGTTTTTTACATTCAATATCAGCTAGTTACAATACAATTTGACCTAAATCATACGATACGGCATTCTTCGTTATTGACCAACGATTTTACTCAGAATAAGCAAAAAAACTGTGAACACCCCCTCTTCCTGCCCTTTTGCCAAGGCCCTCCTCAGCGGACAGATCCAGTGCCAGCACGCGGAGAGCTTCCACATCGCGGAACGTCACGGAATACAGTGCAATGAGCCGCAGGCACAACCCCTTTGCAAGGCGCTCGCCGACCAGCTGCACCAGCAGAGCCGCTTTGTACTAGGGGTCACCCATCTGCCACAGCAGATGACCAGCAATATGGAGCTGCGCATTCAGTGTGGCGGGATTAATGGAATATTGGATCTGATCAGCCCCAAAAAAGAGGCCGCCTCCAGCGACCTCTTCTCGATCATTGAGCAGGCGATTGCAGAATTCGGCACCGTAGAGGCGCTCCCCTACTCCAAAATTGCCCAGTCAATCAGCCACTGGAAGCCGCGACGCCGATCACGCCGCAAGGATTAGCTCCAGCATTCAGACCAGTGCAATCTCGTCACCATCCTGGACCGGATGGTCCCAGTTGACAATCTGCTTGTTGACCATGATCTGGAACCGCCCCTCTACCAGCATCTTGTCCCAGAGGTCTCCTCGCGCCTTCAAGCGCTCAATAATCGCCCCTACCGTCTTTGCACTTCCGAGCAGCATGGGCTCACCACTCTTCTTGAAGGATTCCGCGAGACGGGCAAAGTAGAGCACTTCCGCTTTTGCCGGCACTTTACGACTCCTGCTTGGATTGATAATCCTCGACCGCAGCCTTGATTGCATCTTCCGCCAATACCGAACAGTGCACCTTGACCGGGGGCAGCGCCAACTCCTCCGCGATCTCGGCATTCTTGATCTGCTGCGCCTCCTCCAGCGTCTTCCCCTTGACCCACTCGGTTACCAGAGAGCTGGAGGCAATTGCAGAGCCACATCCATAGGTCTTGAATTTGGCATCCTCAATCACTCCCTCTTCACTTACCTGGATCTGCAGCTTCATCACATCACCACAAGCGGGAGCACCAACCATACCGGTTCCCACATCGGTGGCATCCTTATCCATCACCCCAACATTTCTGGGATTTTCATAGTGGTCCATGACCTTGTCACTATATGCCATTGTACTGCTCCTGATTAATTTCCGACCATTTTAGTCTACTATAGCAAAATTACTCTTTATATCAATAGAGGCTACAGTTTCGTATGATGAGCCATTATACGCTCAAGCCACTTCGATGGAGCACTTCAACAGAAGAAAAAAGCCCTCTGTCAGGAGTGCAAAAACAGTGAAATAAAATGTAGCTACAGGCCCTCCATAAAAAAGGCGCAACCCACTGGGTTGCGCCAATACCACCAAAGGAGGATGGAGGAGTCGAAAACCTATATAACCAAACTATGATAAAGAGTTTAATTGATTATTAAATAGCGGTCAACCATTTTTTACCATTTTATTATAAAAATTTTTATACAGTCTTCATGTTTGCAAAATCCCGCCTGAACCTGCTTACACAAACCGGCTTGCTGATTGGACTGATCAGCCTGCTCGCCATCATCGGCATCGGCAGCTCCTTCTACATCACAAAAACCATTCAGGGCGCCGGCACCACCATCAACACCTCCGGTCAGCTGCGCATGCTCTCCTACAAGATCGCAACACAGATGCTGCGAGACCAGCAGGATACTGAGCCGGATACCGCCAACATTGAACAGCTGATCGAGCATTTTGAACACCAGCTCAACCATCCCTCTCTACACAACTCCATTCCCAAACTGGAGTTGAACGCCAAACAGGCCGAAGAGAAGGAGGAGCTACTCACTCTCTATCGGGTAATTGACCGCCAATGGTATCGCGACATTCGTCCGTTATTGAACGAGTACATCACCCTGCTCAACATCTCGATACGCCAACAGCTCCCCCGTGAAACCCGTAAGGAGCGGCTGGTCCCGGTCCAGCAACTCTATCTCTCCAAGATTGATACCTTTGTGAACGACATCAGCCAAATGGTACTGGCCATTGAAGAGCAGACCGAAGGGCAGATCCAGCTACTGCATGACATGGAATTGATCACCTTCCCCCTGCTGCTACTGGCAATTCTCTCTACCCCCTATCTCTTCTATTACAAGATTCTGACACCTCTCAAGGATCTGCTGCAGACCGCAGAACAGGTACGCAAACGCAACTTCACCCGCCACGCACGCTATATGCGCAAGGATGAGCTGGGTCAGCTGGCCATCGCCTTCAACCAGATGATTACCGACCTCTCCGCTACCTATACCGAGCTGGAGGAGCGTATCAGCGACAAGACCGAGGCACTGATCAAGGAGTCCAACCGCATCACCCTGATGGAGGAGCGCAACGCGATTGCACAAGAGCTGCACGACTCGCTGGCCCAGTCAATCTTTTATATCAACATTCAGATTTCACGCATCAGCACCCTGCTGAACAAACAGGTAGAGGAGGCCCAAACCCAGCTGCGACCGATCGTCGATGAACTGAAAGAGACCAACAACATTGCAGACCAGCAGCTACGGGAACTGATCTCCACCTTCCGTGTACAGATCACCCCGGAAGGGATTGATGCCGCAGTCGAGGAGATCATCCACAAAGAGGGCTCCCGTGCCAACATCAACCTCACCTTTGACAACCAGATTCAGAACTTCAACTTCTCGCACCACGAGGAGGTCCACCTGATCCAGATCATTCAGGAGGCAGTCTCCAACATCACCAAACATGCACAGGCCTCCAATGGCACCATTCGGCTCAGCTTTGATCCAGATGAGCAGCGCGTGGAGCTGCAGATCAAGGATGATGGCATCGGCATCTCGGAAAATCCCCACCGTCCCAACCACTTTGGCCTCAGCAACATGGATGAGCGCGCGCAGGCAATCCATGGTCTGCTCTCAATCACACCACTCCATCCACACGGTACCCGCGTGGAGGTCAGCTTCCCGCCCGGCCGTTCACAGGACAATCGGTTCTAAAATACTCCGGGCAAACAACTACACGACAGGATGTTAACCATGCACCAAATCCACTATACTTCTCTCTTCAATCATGACAGTGGGGGCTATCCATGACACCAAACATTTCGCTTTTACTTATTGATGATCACCCATTGATCCGTAAGGGCATCATTCAACTGCTGGACCTGCATGAGGGCATCACCCTGGCAGGAGAGGCCGACGGAGGAGCAGACGGCCTGAAGCTGATCAAAAAAGAGCAGCCCGATCTGGTGCTGCTTGATCTCAACATGAAGGATATGGATGGACTCTCCACCCTGAAGAAGATCAAGAAAAACTGGCCCGAAATTCGAGTCGTGGTGCTGACCGTGTCAGACAACCCACAGAATGTCTTCGAGGCCTTCCGCCACAAGGCAGATGGTTATCTATTGAAAAATACCGACCCGGAGAAGATTGTGACCCATCTGCTGGCCGCAATGGATGGCTCCACCATCGTCAGCCCCGAGGTGGCCAAGATTCTCAGCGAATCAAATCCCAACCAGAGCGGAAAATCGACCCTCAACCTCACCGCACGAGAGGAAGAGGTACTGCGCCTGATTGCAGATGGCCTCTCCAACCAGGAGATTGGTGACCGTCTCGGCATCTCGGTATGGACCGCCAAGGTACACGCCAAACACATTCTGAAAAAGCTCGGGCTCTCCAGCCGCAACGAGCTGATTGTGTGGGCCATTCGGGAAGGATTCAGCAACCCTGTAGAATAGCGCTCAGCAAAGAGGTGGTGAGACAGATTGAACAGCGGCACCAAAAACACAAGGGTGCCATGAAAAACATCTATCCTAAGGCGAGACCTCCAGCATCCGCTCCAACGCCAATCTGGCCTGCTCAGCCACTTCCGGTTCCACTGAGATCTGGTTAACCACATTCCCCTCCAGCAGATTCTCCAGCGCCGACAACAGGTGCGGCGGGTCGATACGGAACATGGTGGAACACATGCAGACCGTCGGTGACATGAAGTGGACCGACTTGCCCTCCCCCTTGAACTGCTCATGGAGGCGATTGACCAGATTGAGTTCGGTACCGACCAGCCAGCGAGAGCCCGGCTCTCCATCGGCAATGGTCTTGATAATGTACTCGGTAGAACCGACATAATCGGACTTCTGGCACACCTCATAGGAGGATTCCGGGTGAGAGATAATCTTTGCCTCTGGATACATCTCCTTGAACTGATCGATCTGCTCCGGCTTGAACATCTGGTGAACTGAACAAAACCCCTTCCAGAGAATCATCCTGGCATTTTTGATCTCTTCTTCTGTCAACCCACCCATCGGCTGCTCATAGTCCCACACCACCATCTCTTCCAGCGGGATATCCATCGTTGCACCGGTGTTACGTCCCAGATGCTGATCGGGGAAAAAGAGCACCTTTTCACGCTGATTGAAGGACCACTCCAGCACATGACGTGCATTGGTGGAGGTACAAACAATACCGCCATGACGCCCACAGAAGGCCTTCAGGTCGGCCGCCGAATTGATGTAGGTAACCGGGGTAATACTCTCATCCGGGTCAAGTACCGACGACAGCTCCTGCCACGCCTTCTCCACATTGGGGAGGTCGGCCATATCGGCCATCGAACAGCCCGCATTCATATCAGGAATGACAGAGACCTGATCCGGACGTGAAAGGATATCCGCCACCTCCGCCATGAAGTGAACACCACAGAAGACAATATACTCCGCCTTGGAGTTGGCGGCCTGACGGGAAAGCTTCAACGAATCCCCGGAAAAGTCGGCATGACGAAACACCTCTTCACGCTGGTAGTGGTGCCCAAGAATGACTAACCGCTCACCCAGCTCCTCTTTTGCCTGCAGAATACGCTGCTGGCACTCCTCATTATCCTGAATGGAGAATGGATCACTAACCGCCATCGATTACGCCTCTTCCTTCTTCGCCTCGTTGGCCGCTTCTGCCCCCTCATCCTTTTTAGGATGCTTGCGCAGACGAATATTAAGCTCACGCAACTGACGATCCCCGGCATAATCGGGGGCACCGGTCAGCAGACAGTTTGCAGATTGGGTCTTGGGGAAGGCCATCACATCACGAATCGACCCGGCACCCGCCATCAGCATCACCAGACGGTCGAGGCCAAAGGCCATACCGCCATGCGGAGGGCAGCCATACTTCAGCGCATCGAGCAGGAAGCCAAACTTGTCCTGCGCCTCCTCCTCATCAATCCCCAACACCTTGAGTACACGCTCCTGCACCTCGGGATCGTGGATACGGATAGAGCCACCACCGATCTCACTACCGTTCAGCACCATATCATAGGCACGCGAGTAGACCTTGTGTGGATCACTCTCCAGCATCTCCAGCTGATCGGGATTCGGCGCGGTGAATGGATGGTGCAGCGAGCTCCAGCGCTCCTCCTTCTCATCCCACTCGAACATCGGAAAGTCGATAACCCAGAGCGGCTTCCACTCATCGTTCATCAGGCCACGATCCTCGCCCACCTTGACACGCAGCGCACCCAACGCTTCATTGACAATCTTCGCCTTGTCGGCACCGAAGAAAATCAGATCTCCATTCTTCGCACCGGTTCTTTCGAGAATACCGGCAATGGTCTCATCCGGCAGGAACTTTACAATCGGTGATTGCAGTCCATCGCGTCCAGCATCGACATCATTGACCTTGATATAGGCGAGTCCACGCGCACCATAGATGCCAACATACTTGGTGTACTCATCAATCTCCTTGCGGGTCAGGCTGCTGCCCTCCGGGACACAGAGTGCCGCCACACGACCATGGGGATCGTTGGCAGGGCCGGAGAAGACCTTGAACTCCACCTCGGTCATCAGATCAGCGACATCGACCAGTTCCAGCGGTACACGCAGGTCGGGACGATCCGATCCAAAACGGCGCATCGCATCATCGTAGCGGATCTCCTCAAAGCACTCCGGCAATTCAACCCCCATCACATCCTTGAACAGGCCTCGCACCATGTTCTCCATCAGCTCCATGATCTGGGTCTCATTGAGGAACGAGGTCTCGATATCGAGCTGGGTAAATTCCGGCTGACGATCAGCACGCAGATCCTCGTCACGGAAGCAGCGCACAATCTGGTAGTAGCGGTCCATCCCGGAGACCATCAACAGCTGCTTGAAGAGCTGTGGCGACTGCGGCAGCGCAAAGAACTCACCTGGATGGGTGCGGCTGGGAACCAGATAGTCGCGCGCACCCTCCGGGGTGGCACGGGTCAGCATCGGAGTTTCAATATCGAGGAAACCATTGTCATCCAGATAACGGCGCATCTGGCGGGTCACCGCAGCACGCAACTGAATACGCTCCTGCATCACCGGACGACGCAGATCGATGTAGCGGTAGCGCAGACGGATATCCTCACCCATGCTGTTGTCATCAATCATGAATGGTGGTGTCTCCGCCTTGTTGAGGACGTCAACATCGTTGATCAACACCTCCACTCGACCGGTCGGCAGATCCTCGTTGATGGTCCCCTCGGGGCGCTCACGCACCACACCATTGATATTCAACACATATTCGGAACGCACATGCTCGCCAATCTCGAAGGCATCCGCATGATCAGGATCGAAAACAATCTGGGCAATACCTGTACGGTCACGCAGATCAATGAAGATCACGCCACCATGGTCACGACGACGGTTGACCCATCCTGCCAGTTGAATCTCTTCACCAATCAGTGACTCGTCAATCTCTCCACAGTAGTGGCTTCGCATACTATTTCCTTAATATAATCAATCGTTAACGGGGCAGGCACCGCCGCATCCGCCGCTTGCACAGGCTGGGACCGGAGCATCCTTGCTGCTCTCGGCCATATTTTTCTTGGCACCGGTCTTGAAGTCGCTCTCGTACCAACCGCCACCGGAGAGGCGGAACCCGGCTGCGGAGACCATCTTCTTCAGTTTGGGCTCTTCGCAGGCAGGACAATCGGTGATTGGATCATCACTCATCTTCTGCAGTTTCTCCAGCTGATGACCACAGCCATCACACTGGTATTCATAAATCGGCATAACTTACTTCCTTGATGCGCGGTTCAGTACGGGCAATCGTCACCCGCAAGACAATCGACTATTATACCGAATCCCATAAAACGACGTAATAGCCGATGCACCACGCAAATACCCGCATGCCCTCTGACCATCGTCAGGACTGGCGTACCATCAAATCCCTGCTCCCCTACCTCTGGAACTACCGTTTTCGCGCCGGATTGGCGATCGGCTCACTGATTCTCTCCAAGCTGGCCAACGTCTCGGTGCCACTAATACTGAAGGAGATCGTCGATACCTTTGACCAGAATCATGAGGCGGCGCTGGTGCTGCCTCTTGGGCTGCTGGTCGGCTACGGCGTGATGCGTGCCGGCAGTGCGCTGTTCAACGAGCTACGTGATGGCATCTTTGCCAAGGTGCGCCACGGTATTGTGCGGGAGATCTCGATCCACTTTATCGAGCACCTGCACAACCTCTCACTCCGTTTTCATCTCGACCGCAAGACCGGTGGCATCACCCGCGACATGGAGCGCGGCACCCGCTCCATCAGCTCGCTGTTCAACATGCTGCTGTTCAACATCATCCCCACACTGGTGGAGGTGACGCTGATCGCTGCAATCCTGCTCTCCAGCTACAACCCGTGGTTTGCCATTGTCACCTTCGGTACCGTCGGGATCTATATCTTCACCACCTTTACCATCACCAACTGGCGGATGAAGTTCCGGGTAGCAATGAACCAGCGTGACTCCGAGGCCAGTACCCAGGCGGTCGACAGCCTGATCAATTATGAGACAGTCAAATATTTTGGCAACGAGCGCTATGAGCTGGACCAGTACGATACCCAGATGCGCTCCTGGGAAGAGGCCGCTGTAAAGAGCCAGACCTCGATGTCGGCACTCAACTTTATTCAGGCATTCATCATTGCCATCGGGGTCACCATCATCATGGTGATGGCGGGTCAGGGGGTGGTCGATGGCGAGATGACACTGGGTGATCTGGTACTGGTCAACACCTTCCTGCTGCAGCTCTTTATTCCACTCGGCTTTCTCGGTGTGGTCTACAGCCAGATCAAACACTCCCTCTCCGATATCGACATGATGTTCCAGCTACTGGAGAAGAAACCGGAGATCGTGGACCGACCCGATGCTTCGGAACTGGATCCAGGTCGCGGAGAGATCCATTTCGGCCATATCGATTTTGCCTATAATGAGGAGCGCCCGATTCTCCACGATATCTCCTTCACCGTGCCTGCCGGAAACAAGGTTGCGGTAGTCGGCAAGAGCGGCTCCGGGAAGTCGACACTGGCACGACTGCTGTTCCGCTTCTACGAGGCGCAATCCGGCTCCATCACCATCAACGGCCAGGAAATTACCGGAGTGACCCAAAGCAGTCTCAGATCTGCCATCGGCATCGTTCCTCAAGATACCGTGCTCTTCAACCACACCATCCGCTACAACATCGAATATGCCCGCCCCGGTGTTACCCAGAAGGAGATCGAGAATGCCGCCAAGCTGGCCAACATCCACGACTTTATTGCCGGGCTCCCACAAGGGTATGAGACCACGGTCGGAGAACGCGGCCTGAAGCTCTCCGGCGGCGAGAAGCAGCGCATCGCCATCGCCCGTGCCATTCTGAAGAACCCGCCCATTATGATCTTCGACGAGGCCACCTCTTCTCTTGATTCGGCTGCCGAGCGCACCATCAACGACGCACTGCGGGAGATCAGCACTCAGCACACCACACTGGTGATCGCCCATCGACTCTCCACCATCGCCGATGCCGACGAGATTCTAGGAGCCTGTCGGGTTTAGTGCACCGATGAACACATCAAGCCACTTTGCC
>CAYFOU010000111.1:0-9759 GCA_964344805.1 uncultured Piscirickettsiaceae bacterium
AAAATTCTCAACGTGAGTACCCACACAAATTATCTAATCTATTTTTAAAGAACATTCCCTGCTGCAGTGAGCAGGGACGGCGTATTCTACAGGGATCTCTCCTAGCGTCAACCACTCAATTACACTTTTTTGAAAAAAAAATTCATCCCTTCTGATGGACCACCTGATTACGCAGATAGATGGGCTGTGCCTGTGCGGCAGAGAGCAGGTTTCCCTGTCCCCATCCAGGCTGCGCAAGACGTGCGATCGCTCCTGCAGCAGGCAGCGCCTCTCCATCCCATCCGCTCACCTGCCCTTCAAACTGCTGCTGTAACGCCTCTTGATAGGCTGCCCAACCACTGCCTGTACCCACCCATTCATCACCATCTGCCTGCAGCTGCTCAGGCGGCAACACCACCTCCTCTCCCTGCAACTGTGGCAATCCCTCGACCATCTGATAGGCGCCCCAGTAGACCTCCCCCATCCGCGCATCGATTGCAGAGAGTACCTTCAGATCTCCACACGCCTGATAGCGTGCATAAGCCAGAGCTGCGAGGGAAGAGATCGGAATCACCGGACGATCTGCCCCATAGGCCAATCCCTGGACCACACCCGCCGTGATACGCAATCCGGTAAAGCTCCCCGGCCCCCGGTCAAAGGCGACCGCATCCACTTCACTCAAACCACAACCAGCCTCCGCCAGCAGCTCATCCACCATCGGCAGAATTCGCTGGGTATGGCCTCTGGGGGTCACCTCAAACCGTTCCAACAACTCACCACCGATCAACAGCGCTGCCGAACAGCCCTCGGTTGCGGTATCAATTGCCAGAATCCTGCTACTCTCACTCATGCCACTTTCTCATCCTTGAAGAACGCCTCCACCTCACTCACCTCCCGCGTTCTTGCCATATCGGGAAGACTGTTGAGAAAGGTATGCCCATACCTCTTTTTCAACAACCTTGGATCACACACCACAAAGACCCCACGGTCCTCTACGTCACGAATCAGTCGCCCCGCCCCCTGCCGCAGCGCAATCACCGCACGCGGTAGTTGCAGCTCAACAAGGGCATTGCGACCTGCGCTGCTCAACGCCTGAATACGTGCCTGCAGCACCGGATCACCGGGAGAGGCAAAGGGAAATTTGTCGATAATGACACAGGAGAGCGCCTCACCACGCACATCGACCCCTTCCCAAAAACTGGAGGCTCCCAACAACACCGCATTCCCCAAGGTACGGAAACGCTCCAGCAACTGGCTGCGTGGCGCCTCCCCCTGCACCAACAACGGGAACGCCACCTCCTCATCACGCAGAAATGCTGCAGCCTCCCGCAACGCCTTGTGGCTGGTAAAGAGCAGGAAGGTGCGTCCTCCACTCGCCTCAATCACCGGCAGCATCTGCGCCATCATCTCTGCCCCGTAGTCCGGTGCATTGGGCTGCGGCAATCCCTTGGGGTGGAAGAAGAGTGCCTGCTGCTGAAAATCAAACGGACTCTCCCACTGTGCGGTGGCCGCCTCCTCAATCCCGAATTCACGCAGAAAGTGGTCAAACTGATCGTCCACCGTCAGGGTCGCCGAGGTGAAGATCCAGCTACAGCCCCGCCCCTCCATATAGCCCTGGAAGGTCTCCCGAATCTCCAGCGGGGTATGGTGAATGGCAAAACCGCTTTTGTGCAGATCAACCCAATGGATCTGCCCCTCCGGGGCGACACCGGTGAGACGGATCAACCGATCCAGCAGTTCCTCACCTCGTTCGACACACCCCTGGAGTCCCTTGCCTCGTTCCGCCACTCTTTTCAGCTCACCGATCAGCTCGACCAGTGTCTCTCTGAGCTCATCGATCGCAGGCTCCAACTTTGGGCGGCCAATCAGCTGTGACCAGGGATAGCGCCCCAGCATCGGTCTGGAGGGGTTATCCAGCGCCAGACGCAGATCGGCCACCGCCTTCTTCAGCGCATCGGCCCCACTCTGCAACGCCTTGTGATCCGGGGCATCGGTGAGATGCTCGGCGATGGTATCTTCCGCCAACTCCTGCAGCTGTCGATGGCTGATGCGCTCACCGAAGAAACTGGTGGCGGTCTCAGCCAACTGATGCGCCTCATCAAAGATTACCGCATTGGCTCCCGGCAATAGCTCACCAAACCCCTCCTCCTTCAACGCCATATCGGCAAAGAAGAGGTGGTGGTTGACCACCACCAGATCGGCCTCCTGCGCTCGCCGCCGGGCATGGGCCACATGGCACCCCTCCCAGTGGCCGCACTCCTGCCCCAAACAGTTATCTGAGGTTGAGGTGACACGTGGCCAGAGCAAATCTCCCTCCTCCAGCCGATGAAGACAGAGGTAGTTGGCACGCCCTTTCAGCAGCGCAATGGAGCCGCCGCGTCCCAGCAACTTGCGTACTGCGGGCAGATCACGATGATAAAGTTGATCCTGCAGGTTCTTGGTTCCGGTGGAGACGATCACCCGCTCACCGGAGAGCAGTGCAGGCACCAAATAGGCGTAGGTCTTCCCGGTTCCAGTGCCCGCCTCGGCCACCAGTACGGAACGGGACCCGATCGCCTTGCCTACCGCATCGGCCATCTCCATCTGCGGCTGACGCGGCTTGAAGCCCTCAATCGCCTCCGCAAAGAGGCCGTTGGCCCCCAGCACATCGGAAGGTAATTCCATCACCTCCCCGCCTTGCGCCAGGCGGCACGTGCCCCCTCCATATCCCCCAGCGCCTCCTTGGCGCGGGCAATCAGAGACCAGTTCTCCTCCTGCAGCACACTGCCTCGCTCTACCAGACCATTGGAACGGCGTGCCAGCGTTACCGCCTCCTTGTAGTTCCCCTGCCGGTAGCGCACCCGCCCCAGATCGTGCCACAACCCTGCACGTTGAGAATCAATACGCAGTGCCCGCTCCAGCATCCCCTCTGCGCGCCCGTAATCCTGCTGCTGCATCGCCTGCTCAATCTTCTGCAACAGGCTCAGCAACGGGTCATCCTTGGGAACTGCACGAGGCTGTGCAGAGGGCGGAGGCGCCGTATAGGCACGCGCCTGCTGTACCTCCTCTGGAGGCGGAATCTCCTGCCACTGCGGTTCCGGTTCTACTGCCTGATAGGCGACCGGCTCCCGCTGTGCCCTGGAGACCACTACAGCAGGCGTATCCGCACTACGCACCGCGCCCGCTGCAGGATAGTAGACCTCCTTCACCGGAGGGCGCTTCAGGCTGGAGTGCTCCTCCACCGGAATGGTTGGACGCCCCCCACAGCCCACCAGCAAGAACAGTGGTAGCAAAAAAGAGAACAGGATTTGGATAGGGTTACGGTCATTCATCATCTTTACCACCAAGGATCACAGAGAGTAACGGTTACCGGCATTGTACCTCCGTTAATGGCTCACTATCCTTAATAAACGGGACCCATCGCCCGTAATTGCAGCTTTCCTGTAGCCGATTACCCGACTCATCGACCCACACCTCCTCCACGGCTTCTGGATAACGAATCCGCAGCGGCGTGTTGGGCAGCTTTGACATCATCCGCCCCCAGACATGGAGCGCACCGGTGCTACCGGTCAGCCCCGCCGAACGGTTGTCATCCCTCCCCATCCACACCACCGCCAGACGATCCCCGCTGAAGCCGGCAAACCAGCTATCACGCAGTTCATCGGTGGTACCGGTCTTCCCCGCCACCTCCAGCGCCGGAGAGAGCAACTTATTCATCCCCTGTGCGGTACCATTACGCACCACCTCCTGCATCCCCCACTGTAGCAGTGAGACCGCCTCGGGTGCGGCCACCTCACTTACATGAAGCGGATAGCGGTTCAGTGGGTTGCCGTCATGATCCACCACCCCACGGATGGCCCGCAGCGGCGTATAGAGCCCATTGGCGGCCAACGGCTGATAGAGCTGTGCCACCTCCAGCGGAGAGAGTTCTAGTGAGCCGAGAAAGAGCGAAGGATAGCGGGCAATCTCACGTTCCACACCGAGCCGCTCCAGCGTACGTGCCACCTTGCCAATCCCCAACGCCACCCCCAATCGAGCGGTGGAGAGGTTGTAGGAGTGGCTCAACGCCTGATAGAGCAGCACCTCACCATGTGCCTCCTTGTCATAATTATCCGGTTGCCATACCTTGTCTCCACTACGAATCTGGAACGGTTGATCCTGCAGTGGAGAGACCAGCGTATAACGCTGCGGCTGCTCCAGTGCGGCAAGGTAGAGTGGCGGCTTGACCAGTGAACCGATCGGACGCACCGCATGGAGGGCACGATTAAAACCGGAGGCACGTGGATTGCTCCCCCCCACAACCGCCTCCACCTCACCACTCTCCGGGTGGACCACCACAACCGCCCCCTGCAGCCCCTTCTTTCCCCCCAACTCCTTGAGCCGCTTCTGCAGCCCCCACTCTGCTGCCTGTTGCGACAGCGGATTGAGGGTGGTGAAGATCTGCAGCCCCGAGGTGGTCAGATCCTCGCGCTTGTAGTCCCGCAGGATCTGGCTGCGCACCAGATCAAGAAAGGCGGGATAGAGGGATTGGCCGGTGGGGACATGAGAGAGGGTCCTCAATGGTTTACGAATCGCTGCGGCTGCATCCTCCTCACTCACCACCCCCTGTTCCGCCAGCAGATTGAGAATCAGATCACGACGCTGCTCCGCCCGTTCCGGATGGCGTCTCGGGTTATAGCGCGATGGTCCCTTCAGCATCCCCACCAGCAGCGCCGACTCCTCCAGTGTCAGCTGGCTGGCATCATGGCCAAAGAAGAAGTGGCTAGCCATCCCCACTCCGTGAATCGAGCGACGCTGATCCTGTCCAAAATAGACCTCATTGAGGTAGGCCTCCAGGATCTCCTCCTTCTCGTAATGGAGCTCAAGGATCAGGGTAATCAGCGCCTCCCGCACCTTGCGCCAGAGGGTGCGTTCCCGGGTCAGAAAGAGATTCTTCGCCAACTGCTGGGTCAACGTACTCCCCCCCTGCACCATACGCCCGGCTCGAATATTGGCAATCACCGCACGAGCAATGGCCAGCGGATTGATCCCGAAGTGGTCAAAGAAGGCGCGATCCTCCACCGTGATCAGCGTCTGCACCAGATGGTCCGGCAGCTCCTCCAGCCTGACCAGCTGCCGATCCTCCCCATGGGCGGGGAAGAAGCTGCCAATCGGCAGGGGATCGAGACGGATGATATCCACCTCCTGTCCCACCTGTAGCGAATCAATCCTGGTAATACGATTGCCATCAAAGGCAACCGCAACCTGGACTGCCGCCTCTGCACCATCCCAAAAGCGGAAGGGGCGGGTATGGAGGCGTAGCTGCTGACGATTGACCCGCTGATAGCTGCCACTATCCCCTACACCGGACTGCCTGCGATACCCCAACTGCCGAACCGCCCCCTCCAGTTGCCCGATCCCCATCGGCTTGCCAACATAGAGTTCAACCGGTGCCGCATAGACCCGTGCCGGCAGCTCCCAGCGCTTGCCCTCGAACTGCGCACGCACGGTCCAGTCGAGCCAGGCGGTATATCCCAGCAGCAGAGGAACAAAAATCACCAGAGAGCGGGTAACCAGCCAACGCAGTTTGGCTCGAAGCCACTGCCTGAATGGAGAAGACGATTTCCGACTTGCGGATCGGGCAGTCGCCTTTTTGGGGGCACTTTTTTTTGCGGCCTGACGCTTTGGAGCCTTTTTCTTTACGGCTCGCTTCCTGGTAGTGCCGCCCCCTCGACCACCTTCTTTTTTAGGAGCACTCTTCTTGCTGGTCTTGCCGGCTCCGGACGATTTCGATACAGGCTTTTTTCTACGGATCACTTCAACAGGCGAATCATCGAATCGACCTTGTCTACCTTGAAGTCACGGTCGATCTTCTTCTTCATCTCCTTCGCCGCCTTGTTGGAGGAGAGCGGCTCGGTCACCAGACGCAGCCGTTTGCTCCCCCCCTTCAATTCAACCTTGTACCCCTTCTCCTGCATCCGCTTGAGGAAACGCTCGGCCCGCTTGCGATTCTTGGTGCTGTAGCTGACCACCTGCACCTCCCACCGCTTGCCATCGGCAGAGATCTGAGGCTTGGTGGAGTGGTTGCCCGCCGAGGCCGTGGAACGCTCCACCACTGGCGCTGGAGTTTTGGACTGAGAGGGCTGTGAACCCTGCGCTACCGGTTCAACAATCGGAGAGAACTCCTCCTCCTTGATATCGATCAGATTGAGGGGCTGATCCTCGGGCCAGGCTGGAACATTGCTCTCCAGAATCTTCACCTCCTGACGCGGATCATCCATCAAAAACGGCACCAGAATAATGGCGATGGAGAGCAGCACAATCCCGCCAACTACGCGCTGTTTGAGCCGAACCTGATCAAGCATGGTGAAATATCCCGAAAGGAGATGGAAAGTGGCCCATTTTATGGGGCCTCCAGTAGCGCTGCAACCGTATAGAAGGAGCCGAAGAGCAGAATCCGGTCTTTGACCGAAGCATGCTGCCGCGCCAGTTGCACCCCCTCTACCGGGCCGGAACAGCAGGTCGCCTTGCCTGCAACAGCGGTTACAGTGGCAGCCATCTCCTCGGCCGCAACGCCACGCGGCCCCTCCAGTCCCACGGCAATCCAGCGGTCCACTTCAGGTGCCAGTCGCTCGATCACCTGACCGATCTCCTTGTCCCGCAACATTCCCACCACCGCAATGGTCTCTCCCTCCCCTCGGGTATCGGCAAGATTCTGCGCCAGCACCTGGGCCGCCTGCGGGTTGTGGGAGACATCGACAATCAGCTGCGGAGCCGTGGCAATGGTCTGGAAACGCCCCGGCAAGGTCACCTGCCGCAGCCCCCGTTTAACCGCTTCACCATCCAGGCACTCCAGTTGATTGAGCACCTCCAGCACTGCAGCACTGTTCTGCAGCTGAATCGCTCCGCTCAATGCGGGCATCGGCAACCCTTGCAGCGATGCCTCTCCACTGCCTTGCCACTGCCACTCCTCTTCTTTCTGCCGATAATGGAAGTGCTTACCGAAACGGCTCATCTTTGCTCCAATCCCGGCTGCATGGGCGATCACCGATTGAGGAGGATTGTCCTCTCCAATGACTGCGGGTTGTGCGCTACGGAAGATGCCGGCCTTCTCCAGTCCAATCTCCTCTCGGGTCTCTCCCAGCCACGCCTGATGGTCCAGATCCACGGTGGTCAGTAGCGCCACATCGGCATCGATCAGATTGACCGCATCCAGCCGCCCCCCCAGCCCCACCTCCAGAATCCAGAGATCGAGTGGCTGCTGTCGGAACAGATAGAGGGCCGCCAGTGTGCCAAATTCAAAATAGGTGAGCGAGATATCGCCACGTGCCCGATCAATCTGCTCAAAGGCCTCACAGATCTGCTCGTCACTCGCCTCTACACCCTCAATGCGAATGCGCTCGTTATAGCGCAGCAGATGGGGAGAGGTGTAGACAGCGACGCGTAGTCCCGACTCACGGGCAATCGACTCCAGAATTGCGATCGATGAGCCCTTGCCGTTGGTACCGGCAACGGTGACCACCCTGGCATCCGCCTTCAACAACTCCAGCCGTTCAGCCACCGGGCGGATACGCGCCAGCCCCAGCTCAATCTCCTGCGGGTGCAGCGTCTCCTGCCATGAGAGCCACTCATTCAAGGTCCTCAAGGAGATTTATGCAGCAACCGTATTAGGATTATTCTCCATCATCATCGACAACAGAGAAGAGAGCCTGGTGCGCATCTCGCGGCGATCGATGATCATATCAATCGCACCATGCTCCAGCAGGAACTCACTGCGCTGAAATCCCTCCGGCAGCTTCTCACGTACCGTCTGCTCAATTACGCGAGGACCGGCAAAACCGATCAGCGCATTGGGCTCAGCCACATTGAGGTCACCCAGCATCGCAAAGCTGGCCGATACACCACCCATGGTCGGGTCGGTCAACACCGAGATAAAGGGGAGGCTGCGCGCCTGCAACTTGTTGAGTGCGGCACTGGTCTTGGCCATCTGCATCAGCGAGAAGAGCGCCTCCTGCATACGAGCACCACCACTGGCACTGAAGGCGACCAGCGGAATGTTGTGCTCCAGCGCGGTATTGACTGCGCGCACAAAGCGCTCACCAACCACCGAACCCATCGACCCTCCCATGAACTTGAATTCGAAGGCCGCCGCAACCAGCGGTACCCCTTCAACCTCTCCACGCATCACAATCAGCGCATCCTTCTCATCAGTGCTCTTCTGCGCCTGCGCCAGACGATCCTTGTACTTCTTCAGATCCTTGAAGTTGAGATGATCCACTGGAGTCAGTTCACCGGCAACCTCTCCAAAGCTCTCTGGATCAAACAGCAGCTCCAGGCGACGGCGGGCACTGATGCGCATATGGTGTCCACACTTGGGGCAAACATCGAGGTTGCGCTCCAGCTCGGCACGATAGAGTACCGCCTCACAGGAGGTGCACTTGGTCCAGACCCCTTCCGGTATCGCCTTCTTGGCACTATCGGTGCGGATCTTGGGGAGAATCTTTTCAAACCAGGTCATAATCTTTTTCTACTTGTTTTTAGAGTTCATCCAGCGCCTTGCGCATCCCGGAGAGGATACCACCAATTGCCTCCGGAATCTGGTCCGGGCTATCCTGCAGCGCCTCCATTCTGGAGACCAGCGCACTGCCGACCACCACTGCATCAGCAAAACGACCAATGGCGGATGCCGAGGCGGCATCACGGATACCGAAACCAACCCCTACCGGCAGATCACTCTTCTGGCGAATATGGTTGACCTTCGCCTCCACCTCGGCCACATCGGGGGCCTGTGAGCCGGTCACCCCCTTCACCGAGACATAGTAGATAAAGCCACGGGCGGAACGGGCGATCTTCTCGATACGGGCATCGGTACTGGTTGGCGCCAACAGATAGATCGGTGCCAATCCATGTTGATCACAGATCTGCTCGAACTCGGCCCCCTCTTCCGGTGGCATATCAACCGTCAGCACACCATCGACCCCAGCCTGCCGTGCAGCCTGGGCAAACGACTCCGCCCCCATATTCTCGATCGGATTGAGGTATCCCATCAGCACCACCGGGGTTACCGCATCGCTGTTGCGGAACTCGGTCACCATCTCCAGCACATGGTGGATGCTGGTATTCAGCTCCAGCGCACGCTCGCTCGACTTCTGAATGGTGGGGCCATCCGCCATCGGATCGGAGAACGGCACCCCCAGCTCAATGATATCCGCTCCCGCCTTGACCATCGCATGCATCAACGAAACGGTAACCTCACGATTGGGGTCGCCCGCAGTGACAAACGGGATCAGCGCCTTGCGCCCAACACTGGCGCACTTCTCAAAACAGGTGGTAATTCGATTACTCATAAAACACCTCTAGAAATTGTCATTTTGCTGGAAGTGCAAGGCAGCACCGCACGGAAAACCGCAGTGTGCATAAACGCACATGAGGATTTGAGTACGGAGCTAACGCAGCAATTGCTGGAAAAGGGCATTTCTAGCGGTGTTTTCATACCTCTACCCCCTCAATCTCTGCCACGGTGTGGATATCCTTGTCACCTCTGCCGGACAAATTCACAATGATGTGTTGATCCTTGCCCATCGTCGGCGCCAGCTTGGTGGCATAGGCGATCGCATGGCTCGACTCCAGTGCAGGCAGAATGCCCTCAATCCGAGTCAGATCATGGAACCCCTGCAACGCCTCCTGATCATCGATCGCCACATACTCGGCACGCCCCTCATCCTTGAGCCAGGCGTGCTCGGGACCGACACCGGGATAATCGAGCCCGGCAGAGATGGAGTGGGTTTCGATGATCTGCCCATTCTCATCCTCCATGATATA
>CAYFOU010000111.1:9782-9936 GCA_964344805.1 uncultured Piscirickettsiaceae bacterium
CCAGACTCCAGGCCATGGCCCGCCGCCTCGACCCCATAGATCTTTACCGACTCATCGCCGAGGAAGGGATAGAAGAGCCCCATCGCATTGGAACCACCACCGACACAGGCGACCAGCGCATCGGGAAGCTGTCCCGCCTGCTGCTGAATCTGCT
>CAYFOU010000112.1:0-910 GCA_964344805.1 uncultured Piscirickettsiaceae bacterium
TCAGAGGCCGGTGTCGGCACCATCGCCGCCGGTGTGGCCAAGGCCTACGCCGACCTGATCACCATCGCCGGTCACGACGGCGGCACCGGTGCAAGCCCACTTACCTCGGTCAAGTATGCCGGTTCCCCATGGGAGCTGGGGCTCTCCGAGACCCACCAGATCCTGCGCGCCAACGACCTGCGCGACAAGGTGCGTCTGCAGACCGACGGCGGTCTGAAGACCGGTCTCGATGTGGTCAAGGCGGCCATCCTCGGTGCTGAGAGCTTCGGCTTCGGTACCGCACCGATGGTTGCACTGGGCTGCAAGTATCTGCGTATCTGTCACCTCAACAACTGTGCCGTGGGTGTCGCCACCCAGGATGAGCGCCTGCGCTCCGAGCACTTTATCGGTATGCCGGAGATGGTGATCAACATGTTCCGCTTCATCTCCGAAGAGGCACGTGAGCTGATGGCGAGCCTCGGTGTACGCACATTGGAAGAGCTGGTGGGTCGCACTGATCTGCTGGAGATCCTGGAAGGGAGCACCGACAAGCAGCACCACCTCGATCTGGCACCACTGCTGAACAAGGAGGCCAGCGAGCTACTGGCCGACAAGCCACAGTTCTGCACCGAGCCGAAGAATGCGCCGTTCGACAAGGGCGAGCTGGCCGAGCAGATGGTAGCGGATGCACTCTCTGCCATTGAGTCCAAGTCCGGTGGTACCTTCGAGTACAACGTACGCAATACCGACCGCTCCATTGGCGCCCGCCTCTCCGGCGAGATCGCCAAGCGCCACGGTAACCACGGCATGGACGATGCCCCCATCGAGCTGAGACTGACCGGTACCAGCGGACAGAGCTTCGGCGTCTGGAATGCCGGTGGTCTGCACATGACCCTTGAAGGCGATGCCAACGACTATGTCGGCAAGGGGA
>CAYFOU010000112.1:964-9901 GCA_964344805.1 uncultured Piscirickettsiaceae bacterium
CAGTAACGAGACCCCGATCATGGGTAACACCTGTCTCTATGGCGCAACTGGCGGCACCCTGTTCGCCTCCGGTACCGCCGGTGAGCGCTTCGGTGTGCGTAACTCAGGGGCGCGCGCAGTCGTTGAAGGGCTGGGCGACCACGGCTGTGAGTACATGACCGGTGGTCAGGTGACCATTCTCGGTTCTACCGGCGTCAACTTCGGTGCGGCAATGACCGGCGGTTTCGCCTACGTACTGGATATGAAGAATGATTTCGTGGATCGCTACAACCACGAGATGATCGATATCCACCGCATCACCCCGGAGAACATGGATGGCCACCGCCAGCATCTGCGCGAGACCGTTCAGGAGTTTGTCGCCGCTACCGGCAGCACCTGGGGGCAGGAGATTCTCAACAACTGGGATGACTTTGTACCGAAGTTCTGGCTGGTCAAGCCAAAGGCACTGGAGCTCGATTCACTGCTGAGCATGCAGAAGGAGGCCGCGTAAAATGGGTAACATCTATCAGTTTATTGAAGTCTCCCGCATGGACCCGAGCAAGGTCTCGGCGGAGCAGCGTATCACCGAGTACAAGGAGATCTACGCCGCATTCGGCGAGCACGACGCCGCCACTCAGGCGGACCGCTGCCTCTCCTGCGGCAACCCCTACTGCTCCTGGAAGTGTCCGGTCCACAACCATATCCCCCACTGGCTCAAGCTGGTGGCAGAGGGCGAGATCGAGAAGGCCGCAGAGCTCTCTCACCGCACCAACTCCCTGCCGGAGATGTGTGGCCGCGTCTGCCCGCAGGATCGCCTCTGTGAAGGCTCCTGTACACTGGACGACGGCTTTGGCGCAGTCACCATCGGCGCAATCGAGAAGTACATCTCCGATACCGCCTTTGCCAAGGGGTGGAGACCTGATCTCTCTTCTGTTCCACCGACAGGCAAGAAGGTGGCGATCATCGGTGCCGGTCCTGCAGGGCTGGGGTGTGCCGACGTACTGACCCGCAACGGCGTAGAGTGTGTGGTGTTTGACCGTCATCCCGAGATCGGCGGTCTGCTCACCTTTGGTATCCCCGAATTCAAGCTGGAGAAGGAGGTGGTGCGCAACCGCCGCAAGATCTTCGAGGAGATGGGGATCGAGTTCCGCCTCAACACCGAGGTGGGCAAGGACATCACCTTCAAGGAGATCGAGGCCGAGTATGATGCGGTCTTCCTCGGCATGGGCACCTACAAGTACATGACCGCTGGTATCCCCGGTGAGGATCTGCCCGGCGTTCACGCCGCGCTCGACTTCCTGATCTCCAACGTCAACCGCTGCAACGGTTACGAGAAGGATGAGGCCGACTTCGTTGACATGGCGGGCAAGAAGGTGGTGGTCCTCGGTGGTGGTGACACCGCGATGGACTGTAACCGTACCTCGATCCGTCAGAGTGCCGACAGCGTCACCTGCTCCTACCGTCGTGACGAGGCCAATATGCCCGGATCGAAGAAGGAGGTGGCCAACGCCAAGGAGGAGGGGGTTCAGTTCCGCTTCAACACCCAGCCCATCGAGATTGTTGGTGACGGCAAGGTCGAGGGGCTGAAGGTGATCTCCACCCAACTGGGCGAGCCTGACGAGAATGGTCGTCGCCGTCCCGAGCCGATACCGGGTAGTGAAGAGGTGATCCCTGCCGATGCGGTGATTGTTGCGTTTGGTTTCCAGCCCAATCCACCAGAGTGGGTCAATGGCAACAACATCAACACCGATGATCGTGGTCGTGTAGTGGCTGTCGAAGCGCAGGATTACATGAAGCAGACCTCCAATCCGAAGGTCTTCGCCGGTGGCGATATGGTGCGTGGCTCCAACCTGGTGGTCTCCGCCATCTGGGATGGTCGCAAAGCGGCAGAGGGAATCCTCGACTACCTTGAAGTGTAGCCCCTTCGGCTGACACCCTCCCTGAAAGGGCCGCCTCCGCTGGAGGTGGCCCTTTCTGTTTCTCCACCCTGCGCAACATTACCGATTGGTAATACACCGAAAAAACCTGATAGGATAGAAGCCATGGATTTTGGCTCACTGATCGGCGTAATTTCGGGCATGGGGATGGTCTTCGGGGCCATCATCTATGAGGGGAATATGGAGCAGTTCATCAATATTCCCGGGATGATGATCGTCATGGGCGGCACCCTCTCCGCCACCCTGCTCAACTTCAAGCTGAAGGATGTGCTCAGCGGCTTCCGAGCGGTGCACCGGGTCTTCACCTCTCACCGCGAGAACCCCAATGATGTCCTCACCGACATGCTGCTATTGAGTCGCACCGTGCAGATCAAGGGGCCTGCCGCGATTGAGAAGCTGCACAAGAAGAGCGACTCCTGGTTCGTCAAGAAGACCATCGAACTGAGCGCAGAGAACACCGATGAGGCGGTGATCCGCTCCGCACTGCGGGCCGAGATCGGCACCATCAAGCTGCGCAACATGACCACCGAGGACATCTTCCGCAAGATGAGCATGTACGCCCCCGCCTTCGGCATGATCGGCACCCTGATCGGTCTGATCCAGATGCTCAGTGCGATGGAGGATCCCTCCAACGTGGGGCCAGCGATGGCCACCGCACTGACCACCACCTTCTACGGCTCCTTCCTCTCCACCGTAATCTTCAATCCGATTGCCGGCAAGCTGAAGGCGAGAACCATCGAGTCGATCACCAATCTGGAGATCATCTATATCGGCGCGGTCAGCATCAAGCGCGGTGAGCACCCCCTCGCCCTCTATGAACAGGCGGTGGCACTGATCCCGGTCGGCAGCAGACGTCCGTTTGAGCTGCCCGAGGTGTAGCCAACGTGAACCTCGATCCACAGGCTGAACTCTATGAGGATCGACAAGAGGATGACCTGCTCGCCATCATGGAACATGAGGAGAGCCAGGAGTCGATCAGTGGCGGCTGGATTCTCACCTACGCGGATCTGATCACGGTATTGCTGGTGCTGTTCGTGATGCTGCAGACTCTCTCCGACTTCAACCTCGCCAAATTCAACGCCCTTTTCTACGGCACCTTCGGTACCGAGGAGAAGCGCGCCCGGATGATCGAGGTGCCAGCGATGGAGTCGGTCATTCTGGAGGACTACAAGAACTACAAGAGCGATCAGGTCTACGCCAGCTTTACCCGCTTCCGCGATGAACAGCGCGAGACCATGAATCTTCTCTCTGCAGTGCGCAAGGAGATCAAGAAACAGCGGCTACGCCACTACGTTACCGCAGAGGTGGATGAGGAGAAGAGCCATGTGATGATCCGCATGCGCAGCAGCCTGCTGTTCAAATCGGGCTCTGCGGCCGTCTCCAAGAGCGCCAACAAGATCATCGACAAGGTCATTCAGGTGATGAAACCGCACACCGAATACAGCATCAACATTCGTGGCCATACCGACAATATCCCGATCAAGACCCGCCAATTCCCCTCCAATTGGGAACTTTCCTCGATCCGCGCCACCAACCTGCTACGCTACCTGATTGAGCACGATGTTGATCCAATGCGGCTGACCGCCACCGGGTATGGTGATCTGCTGCCAATTGCCAAGAACAACAACCAGCTCAACCGCGCCAAGAATCGGCGTGTAGAGTTTATGTTGAAGAAGTAGGCTGGCTGAGCCATGAATATCTCTCCCTCAACCTGGATCAAATCGGTCTATGCACTTCTGCTGCTGATCCCGCTCACCCTCCCGGTCCATGCCGACCCGCTGGAGGATGCACTGCAGGCCATCAATCAGATCAAGGATATGCGCAAGGCAGGCAAGGTGGTCCGCAAGGTCACCAAGGGGCTGCAGCGGTGGGAGAAATCGATTGTCTACTCCACCCTCGGCTGGAAATTCAATGCCGAAGGAGAATATAAAAAGGCGGAGAAATACTTCCGTAAAGCCTACAAAACCAGCGATAAACACTACGAGGTGATCGGTATCGCCATCGCCCTGTTCAATCAGGAGAAGTACAAGACTTCACTCAAGGTGATCAACGATATGCTGAAGAGGGAAGATCCCGAGCATGTGATTCCCAAGGAGTTCAAGGAGTCCGCCAACTATGTGCTGGGCATCAACCACCTGCAGCTGAAGAAGAGGAAGAAGGCCTGCAGTTACTGGGAGCGCTCTTATGCCATTCGTGGAAAGAAGAGTGAAGAGGATTCTTATGGGGCAAAGTCACTTGATCTGTTGAGGCAACATTGTGGATAGCACTCCACACCATTAAAACTCCCCTGCAACTCCAGCATCCATAATGGCACCTACTCTCTCAATCACACTATATGCCAACTGTTTAAGATCTGGAGGAAGTGTTTGTAGTACATTGCTAAAATCAATAGTCATCAGTTTTCTATTAATAACAGAGACTCTGCATGGCACATAGACCGCTAACTCTGGGTTATGACGCAGAATTTTCTCTGCAATGGATGGCGCACATAACTCAACCGAGGTCACATATTCAGCACGATGAACATCAACCACTGCCAGATTTAACTCACCAGCTTTGGCAATCATTGCATCAATTGCATCTTCCTCACTTATATCTGCCTGAAGCTCCATAACAATAACAGGCTGCATCCACTGCATAGCCTCTGGTTCATTGACTGCAATTACAGAAAAACTGATTACGGCCAGCATGATCATTACAAATATTTTCATAATAGCCTCCTATTTTTCTAACCTTAATCTTTAAGGACCCCCCCTCATAATCATTTGCCCTTGATCAGGGATTACTAAAGACATCACTACTGCAACAGGAATCGACCTTACCTGACATGATTGTATATCATTATTTTAGAATTTAAATGATTATAGAAGATCAATCGGCAGGCAGTGATAAAGTTTGTTACGAGTTGCACCAACCCTATAGGTATGAGCCCGGACAGAATGGGGTATTGAATACAGCTCAGGTCTGCTAGACCCCAGATTTAAGAGAGAGTAAAGCCAGTAGCCAATCCGATCTTCCAGGCAAAAAAGCTATAGGGCACCTCTAACCACTATCGAGTACTCTCCCGAATCATCTTCAGGTGATCCTTGATATGCTCGTTACTGGCACCAGGCTTTAACGCATCCAATACATTCTGTCCCTGTTCAACCGTCGCCCCTTTCTTCGGCAGCTTCCCACCGGCTCCCGCATTCAATCCACCTACCGGGGACGCCACCATCGCACCGGCACTACCTCCCCCCTCTTCAGAAACCTCCACCTCTACCGACTTCTTCTCTGGAGTGGTTGCCGAACGCAGAAAGAACAGTCCAACAAACAGTAGCACTGCAATCAACAGTGCCACCAATACTCCCTTGATCTCCCGCGCCATCTTCATCGCTACACCTCTGTTTTTATTATCATCAACAGAAATGTAGCATAAAAATCAAAAAACACCATCAATTCACTGAAAATTCAGTAAGATAGCGCGATAGAGTTACAGAGATTCGCTCGACCAGAGCGTTGCATGCCCCACCTTTCTCCCTGGCTTGGCGGCCTTGTTGTAGTCATGCAGATGGTTGTCCGGGTTCGCAAGGACCTCTGCATGGTCGGGCACTTCACCAATGAAGTTGACCATTTTGGCGTAGCCCTTGGCTGCAGTGCTGCCCAATGGCAGTTGGGCAACGGCACGCACGTGGTTCTCGAACTGGCTGGTGAGCGCCCCTTCAATGGTCCAGTGGCCGGAGTTGTGTACCCGAGGGGCCATCTCGTTGACCAACAGCTGATCTCCGCAGTCAAACAACTCCAGCGCCATCACCCCCACATAATCCAGCTCATCAAGGATATGCTGAGCATAGCCCTCGGCCTCCGCCTGTTTGGGGTCTCCGGGACGGCTGTAGGAGATATCGAGAATGCCATCCTTGTGCTGATTCTCGGAGACGGGATAGAAGCGGGTCTCCCCCTCCTTGCTGCGCACACTGATGATGGAGATCTCGCGATCAAACCGGGCAAAGCCTTCGAGGATCAGCGGTACACTCCCCATCTGTTCCCAGGCCTGAGGCAATTCATCACGCTGACGCAGCACCATCTGCCCCTTGCCGTCATAACCCATGGTGCGGGTCTTGAGGATCGCGGGCAACCCCACCTCCTCTACCGCCTGTTCCAGAGTTTCCAGGCTGTCGATATCAACAAAGGGTACGGTGGGAATCCCCAGTTGCCGACACAGGCTCTTCTCATTCATGCGGTCACGCGCGGTGGCCAATGCTGCCTCGGAGGGGAAGACGTCGATCTTGGGGGTCAGATGTGCAATCGCGGTTGCTGGCACGTTCTCGAACTCATAGGTGACCACATCGGCCTTCTCGGCCAGTTGGTCGAGCAGTGCCTTATCATCATAGGCACCACAGAGATGCTCACCCAGCGGGGCTGCACAGGCATCTTCGGCGGGATCGAGGAAGATGAAGCGCATTCCCAGCGGGATCCCCGCCAGCGCTATCATCCGGGCGAGTTGCCCCCCACCAACGATGCCAATCACCATTACTGAGCCCCTGTCTGCATTCTTGGATCGGGATTGGCCAGTACGGTCTCAGTCTGTTGTTTACGGAAATCATCCAGCGCCTGTCGCACAACATCATCATGGTTGCCCACAATCGCCGCTGCCAACAGCGCCGCATTGACCGCACCGGCACGACCAATCGCAAGGGTGCCGACCGGGATACCGGCAGGCATCTGTACAATCGAGAGCAGGGAATCCATCCCGTTCAGCGCCTTGGACTGAACCGGGATACCGAGCACCGGAACGGCGGTCTTCGCTGCAACCATACCTGGCAGGTGGGCGGCACCACCGGCACCGGCGATGATCACCTCCAGCCCCTTCTCCGAGGCACTCTCCGCATAGGCGAAGAGTTTGTCCGGGGTACGGTGGGCGGAGACCACCTCGACCTCATGGGGAACGCCGAGACTCTCCAGCGTATCCGCTGCGTTTTTCATCGTCTCCCAGTCGGAGGTGGAGCCCATGATGATCCCCACCTTCGGTGGGATTTCAGTTTTATTGTTCATTTGATTTGCCTTGGCGCTCAAGAGTTACCGCTTGGTTCTCTGAATTATAAAGGGAGGAGCGCACTCCATACAGCCCCCTGCAACAGGATGCTATTTCGCAGTGGCCTTCTTCGCCGCCTTCTTTTTGGCCGTTTTCTTCTTCACGGCCTTTTTCTTCACCGCTTTCTTCTTGGTGGCAGCCTTCTTTTTCGGTGCAGCCTTCTTCTTTGCAGCTGCGGTAGCGACACGCTTCTCGGCCGCACGGATCGCTGCGGCGCCATTGGCAGAGATCAGACGAATCGATTTACCGGCATTCTCCAGCGCCTCGACAATCTCCAGCGCCTTCGCCTCTTTCCCCTCTTTCACCTTGAGGGTGGCATTGGGTGGAGAGGCGGGCTCTCTCAGCAGGGTAAAGCCGCCGCCATGATACTGCTTGGAGAGACGCTTGCGCTCCTTCTCGCTGGCATCAATCAGCTCCTCACACTGCTCCAAAGTCAGATCAGCTGGCTCAACATCGGCAGGCGGTTTAACGTTCTTGAAGCCGTTGGTGATAAATGGCCCCCAGCGCCCATCCAGAATCTGAACCGGCGAGCCCTCAAACAGCTTGATCTCCTTCTCCTGATCGGTTGCCTTCTTCTGCTCGACAAACTCGATGGCACGCTCCAGATCAATGGTGTGGGGATCTTCCGGCTCAATCGAGACATTCTGCGGCAGCAGATCGATCCCCTTGACCGGGTTGGCCTCCAGATGGTCACGCACCATCTCGTCGACAAATCCGGCATAGGGGCCGAAGCGACCGGTATTGACCATGATCGCCTCGCCATCCGGGGTACTGCCAAGCTGACGCGGCAGCTCGAACAGCGGCAGTACATCCTCCAGCGTTACCGTATCCTTGCGCTGATCGGGGCGCAGTCCGGCGAAGAGTGGCTTCTCCTCATCGTCGCGGGTGCCAATCTGTGCATAGGAGCCGAAACGGCCGATCTTCACACTGACCGGGCGACCACTCTTGGGATCAACACCCAAGTGACGGGTCTGCGATGCCTCTTCACGGGAGATATCCTCGGCCCCCTCCACATCTTCGTGGAACGGCTTGTAGAAGCGACCCAGCATCTCACGCCACTCCAGTTCGCCCAGCGAAATCTCGTCAAACTCCGCCTCGACACGGGCGGTGAAGTTGTAGTCGATGATCTCGGAGAAGTACTTGACCAGGAAATCGGTGACCACCCCGGCGATATCCTGCGGGATCAACTTGCCCTTGTCGGAGCCGGTCATCTCGGTCTTGTCTTCGCGATCGATTGCCCCCCCCTGCAAAGCAAGGATGCGAACCAGACGCTCACGCCCCTCCTGCTCACCACGACTGACATAACCACGGTTCTGGATGGTGGAGATGGTCGGTGCGTAGGTCGATGGACGGCCGATGCCCAGCTCCTCCAGCTTCTTCACCAGGCTCGCCTCGGTAAAGCGGGCCGGTGGGCGGGTGAAGGACTCCTGCGCACGCATCACCGAGAGGTTGAGCTGCTCTCCCTCCGAAATCGCAGGCAGACGCTTGGCATCCTCCTTACCACGGTCCTGATAGACCTTGAGGAAACCATCAAAGGTGAGGATCTCGCCCTTGGCCACCAGATGTTCCTCCACGGTGGAGATATCGATGGTTGCGGTGGTGCGCTCGAAGCGGGCATCGCTCATCTGCGAGGCGATGGTGCGCTGCCAGATCAGTTCATAGAGGCGCTGTTCGTTCTTCTCGCCAGTCACCTTGGACTTGCTCAAATCGGTCGGGCGGATCGCCTCGTGCGCCTCCTGTGCCCCAGCCGATTTGGTCTTGTAGTGGCGCTGCTGCGCATACTCACTGCCGTAATTCTTCTGGATCACCTCCTCCGCCTGCGCATGGGCCAGATCGGAGAGGTTGACCGAGTCGGTACGCATGTAGGTGATCTTGCCCGCCTCATAGAGGCGCTGCGCCACCATCATGGTCTGACGCACCGAGAAGCCCAGCCGCTGTGACGCCTCCTGC
>CAYFOU010000113.1:0-9788 GCA_964344805.1 uncultured Piscirickettsiaceae bacterium
TTAAATATATCACAGAAATACGTTTTTCGTTCTCCTCGAGGGATGGATGGAGAGGATGACGGAAAACTGTCGTTTCAGGGTGGCACAGAAATTGAATTCAGGCTGATGTAACAAAAATTATAGGTCTGACAAGATGGTCAGCCGGTAATTAAACCATTTCAATTTTTAGTGAACAGGAGAGGTAAACAGAGATGAGCAAATTGATTTCAGCAGCAGATTGGTTGGGTGGCGAATGGCTCCGTTTTCTGGTCTGGTTTTCTGTAGGCCTGTTTCTGTTGCCGATTGGGCTTTCCAAGCTGACCGGCTGGGTCAATCTGGACCGTTTCTATGATGGGCTGGTTCCCGGTAACTTCAATATTGGTGTGGTCATGCTGGTGGCGGCCCCTTATCTGATCTATCTGGCCTATCGCATTGTTCAGCATAACCGTGTAGAGGAGCAGTATGAAGAGGTGGAGCTTTTTTAACGGTTTGAACCTAGTACAGCGTCACCCTTGAAGTGACGGTTAAAATGAGTCGAGAAGCGGTTAGCTGTTAGGCGCGGTATCGCCGGGGTAGCCACTCTACCTCAAGATGCCGCAACAACGCAGATGACCGCTTATCGGCTCACCCTTTGGGCGCCACAAAAATGCCCGATTACGGTGTTGTGGCCTCTTGACATAGGAGTGCTATGCCGGCGAGGCCACGCCTTGTACTCGAACATTTTTGTGGCGTTTTAATCGCCATTTCAAGGTTGACACTGTACTGGGCAGAACAAAAAAACCTCTGGAAATCTCCAGAGGTTTTTTTATGAATTACACTTCTTCAGCCTCAGGCAGGCTGTTCAGAGCCCTTCTTCTTGCCCCATTTTTCTAGTATCCCCATAATAAGGCTGGAGCTCCCCAGAGAGAGCAGCAGAGATTGCTGTTCCGGGTAGAGAAAGGAGGCGGTTACCAGCCCAG
The DNA here is from genome assembly GCA_964344805.1 of uncultured Piscirickettsiaceae bacterium. Lineage (GTDB taxonomy): Bacteria > Pseudomonadota > Gammaproteobacteria > Thiopontia. Next base: position 939 of record CAYFOU010000113.1, read on the forward strand.
CCCCCATGGCATTCCAGTGAATCGGTGACTTCTTTACCCCTGTTTTCTGTTTCACTTTTTTGATGCTTTTCTTTTTCATGATGTTGCTATCAGCTTGTATTGAGTTTGATCAGTTTTGTCCTCCATCCACTCTCTTTAGCGGTCACTGCAAGGGGAACTGAAGCGAAGTGCAATAAAATTTGAATTTCCTTAAAAAAGCAGAAAGTTGTATCGGCATGGCACTGCTTTTATACTGCGGCCTATGAAGGTAGATTCAGCAATCAGTTGTCAGGTGCTTGACCATCTGAAGGGGAGTTCAGACCGTTTGGTGAAGACCATCAACCAGCCGGGGGAAGATCGCTGTTATAAGGGGAATCCATTGGCCCAGTTGGCTGCACCAAGCCCCAGAGAGCGGGTGCCGGTACTGGGTACTGTTCCGCCACCCTCTGCAGAGGCGGGTGTGGTTTCGGTGGTTGAGCCGATTCGTTCTGATGTCGAGGCGGTTGAGGTGATGGTTGAGCCGGAGCCGGTTTCACCACAGCCCCCGTCGGAGGAAGTTGCCAAACAGGAGAGTGTCACCGCTGCAGATTCAGAGCAACTGTCCACGCTTCAGCAGGAATTGGAGCAGTTGCGGGCAGCCTCGGATCGGTCGCAGGGGGTTGTCGATGAGCTTCATCAGGAGATCGGCAAACTGGTTGCCAATAGTCGCAGAGAACTGGTGCGGATGGGCAAGCGGCTGGACGAGGTGGAGCAGCAGAAGGGCAGCGCCAACGATTCCGGTGAGGAGAATGGCAAAGAGGCGGAGCAGAGTATCGCCTGGATGGAGCGTTCTCTGGAGTCTCTGGAGCAGCGTCTGGAGCAGCAGATTACCCGGCAAGGGGAGCGGGATGAGGATGCGTCCTGTGATCGTCTGAAGCAGTTGGAAGAGGCGGTCTCTCGCATTGAGCAAAAAGTGGCGGAAGAGCACAGCGCCAGCGCTGATGACCAGATGCGCCTGCAACATCTGGAAAATACAGTAGCCAACCTGCAGCAGGGGGAGGCATCTACCGGGGAATCCTTTTCATGGGAGTCTCTGGAGCAGCGTATTACCGCCCTTGAATCCGCTGCTGGTGAGCCAGTGAGTGGAGGGGACCATCCACAGCAGTTGGAACTGCTTCAGAATGAGTTGGAACGGGTAGATGAGCGCATCAGTGAATATATCATGCTGGAGCAGACTCGAGCCCATGAGGGGGAGCAGCGCATGGAGCAGCTGTTGACCCAGCTGGAGCATCTGCAGCTCTCCATCAACGGAATGGAGGGAGAGCTGGAGGCACTGAAATCTGGATCAGCTTCGGAGTCTGCGACAAACTCCCTGGGCACTGATGATGGCCGCGAGAAGAGTATTGTCGAGGAGCTGCGCTACGAGATCGGTGAGGTGAAGAAGAGCAGTAACCGCCAGCTTGAGGCGCTAAGTAGTAAACTGAATACACTGACCACCTCCAGTGAGGTGAATCAGATTGTCAAATATGCAATGACGCCATTGCAGAACCGGATGGAGGGTATGGAACAGCAGATTGACAAGCAGCAACAGCCAAAGCCGCTGACGGGCGCGTCAATCCGCTTCTGACCACTTGCCATGAATGAAAACAGAACCAAGATAGCCCCTGAAATGGAATGCATGATTGCGGGGGGGGGGAATGACCATGATTGATCAGTCACTGTCTGAAAAGGAGCAGTTGAGAAGTGTTGGGTTGAAGGTGACCCATCCGCGGATGAGAATTCTGACCCTGCTGGAGGAGAGTAGCAAGGTTCATCTGAGTGCAGAAGAGGTCTACCGCATGCTGATCGATCAGGAGGAAGAGATCGGTCTGGCAACCGTCTACCGGGTATTGACCCAGTTTGAGCAGGCCGGGATCCTGAAGCGTCACAATTTCGAGACCGGTCATTCGGTCTTTGAGCTGGATCGTGGTGAGCACCATGACCATCTGCTTTGTACCAAATGTGGCAAGGTGGAAGAGTTTCATGACTCCGATATCGAGAAGCTGCAACAGAAGATTGCCGATGACCATGCATTCGATATCGTGGACCATTCGTTGACCCTCTACGGGATCTGCAACCAGTGTAAATAGCGCCGTTTTCGGCACGCTTCCATTAAGCCGTATTATGCTGGCCTCCACTTTGGGAGGCAGAGGGTGCTTTGTGCCGAAAGAGGGATGGTAAAAAAGTGGAATAATTTTAAAATTTGCTATTGATAATTGTTATCATTTGCGTACAATGCTCCCATCGTACAACAGAAATTAAGGAGTAGGACGATGATTATGACTTTGATAGCAATCACCTTGGGGATCTCCATTCTGGTTGTGGCGAAAGCAGTATTGAGCTGGTTGCTCTCTCTGTCCCTGTTCAAGGTGACACAGTGGTACCGGTTCTGTTGCGATCGCCGTGACCATTATCGTGCTGAACAGCGTCACCAGAAGGCGGTTCGGAATACCCATTTCTCTTTTGGTGCTTAGGGAGAGCGCATCACCAAAAAAATGGTGCTGAGCCAAATTCAGCATCTACTGATGAGTTAAAATGGGGAGATGGATAGCTGGATCTCCCCATTTTTACAGCAGGCCGGACAGTGGGCGCCACTGCTGGAGTCGCTGTTGTTGAGTGTTGCACTGGTGTTGCTGGCAACGCCTGTGGGTGCATTGTTGGGGTGGCTGCTGGCAACTCGGCGAGTGGCTCGTCTACCCAGATGGGTATTGTGGGGGGCGCTATGGAGTGTGGTGCTGGTGCCCTTGTCGATGGTTGCCGAGGCCTTTCCGCCAGAGTGGGTGAGGCTGCTGGGAGAGCGGCTCTCAGCACTGTTTCTACTGCTCTTTTTTTCCCTTCCCTGGATTATCTTTTATGCCATACGGCTGTTTGCCGTAGTGGGTACGGTGACCCGTGAGGCCCGTTACCAGATGGGGCTGGTAGAGGGGATTCCTGCCATGGTGGTGCGCCCACTGTTGTGGAGATTGCTGGGCTGGAGTAGTGGAGTTGCCCTGTTGGTGGTGCAGTTTGGTGAGGCGGTTGCCGAGCGTTTTGGTATTGAGACGCTGGCGGTTGCCCTCTATAGCTGGGATCAGGCGCAGCTCTCATGGTTGTTCTGGGTTGCGATGGGGTGGATGGCCTTGGCGATGGTGCTGCTGTTGCACGGCTATCGCAGCCTGCCCAGCGTTGATCCTCAGCAGGTGGAGCATGAGCGGGTTCGTATGGGGGGGGGGGCACAGCTGATCCTGATGCTGGGGATGGTGATGTGGTTACCGCTGGGGATGGTGTTGGGGCAGATGATCCATGGCTGACCTGTTGAAGCTCAATCAGGTAGAGACCGATTTTGGTCTCCCCATTTCACTGATACTGCCGGAGGGCAGGCTGGGGATGTTGCTGGGTGAACCGGGCAGCGGCAAGGGGGAGTTGTTACGGGTGATTGCCGGAATACGCCCCTTTGTTGCCGGGGAGGTTTTCCTGCAAGGAGACCTGGTGGTACGTGAAGGCAAGGTGCCGCCGCCGTGGGAGCGTGATATCGAGCTGGTGTTGCGTGATGGTGGTCTCTATCCCCACCTTACGGTAATTGATAATCTGCTGCTGGCGCTGCAGGGCCACAAGCTCAGTGGAAAACGTCAGCACTGTATGGCGGTGCTCTCTGATCTGCAGCTGGCCCCGCTGGCGCGATACTATCCGGAAGAGTTGAGTGTAGAGGAACGGCTGATGGTCACCATTGCCCGGGCACTGGTGACTCGTCCTGCATTGTTACTGATTGAGGAGCCACTGCTCGATCTGCCGGTGGAGGCGCGTCTCCCCTTTATCCAGCGTATGCCACGATTGATGGCACTGTTCAATTGTGGCTGTCTGCTCTCCTCCTCGGTTCGGGAGGGTGTGCTCTATAGTGCCGATTATGCCGGGGTGATGGATGAGGGGCGCCTGCTGCAGTGGGATACGCCTCAGACACTCTATCAGATGCCAAAAGATCGTCTGGTGGCCCGCTATATGGGAGAGGGGGTGTTGGTCAAGGGGGTGGTACATGATGAGTTGCGGTTGGATACCGAGCTGGGAATGGTGGATCACCCCACCGGTTTTGGGCTGCCTGCAGGGACGCGGCTGGAGCTGTTGATTCGCCCGGAGGATATTGTTTTTGATGAGAAATCGAGGAGGCGTGCGCGCGTTCTGGAGCGCAGTGTTGAGGGAGGGAAATCCATCTATCACCTGCAACTGACGGTAGATCATGAGATCCGGCGGCTATTTTCCACCCATCTGGATAGCAGGATCAGTGGAGAATTGCGTTATCGATTGGAGATTCGTTCTATGGTGCTGTTCAGAAGGCGGGGTACACAATGATTTCAGATCTGGGCTATATGCGTGTGGTTCATCTCTCCTGGGAACTGCAGTTGGAGGAGCTGTTGGATACCCGTCATGCCCCCCATTTTGAGGTGGCTACCCATGAAGAGTGCCCGCTCGGGGTGTGGCTCTATAGTGAGGGGCTGGAGGCGTTTGGGCAGATTCCGGAGATTCAGAAGCTGGAAAAAGACCACAAGCTGTTTCATCAGGCAGTGTGTCGGGTATTGCGTTCTCACAAGCATGGGCGCATGAGTGAGGCGGATGATGCACTGCTGGAGGTGAAGGCGTTGAGTCGCGAAATTATCTACATGTTGACGGTAGTCGAGTTCCGTCTGCTGCAGAAGAAAAACAGCACCTATACGCTACGCCACCCTATACGGGCACTGGTCCGGCTGTTTGGGGGGAGAAGGCGTCAATAATCCTATTTATCACTGTGCAGTGATTATGGGTGCATGCTAGAATTCGCGGGCTTAGGGATTCTGTTTTGAAGAGAAAATTTTTATGAGTGACGTACCTGTTTCCCCCTCTACCGCAGAGAGACCGGACTTGGATTGGAGTCAGGTGCGGGAGACCGTGCGCATGTTTCGTGTTGGGGTTTCGGCGATTGAATACTCAATGTCCACCGGGGATGAATCGATCGGCTCGCTGATTCAGGCATTCACCAATATGAACCTTTTTATGAAGGAGATCAAGGAGATCCCTCGTGATATTGAGGGGGGGGTACCGGAAAGTTGTGGTGTGCAGTATCAGGAGATGCTGAACCGTCTGGATACAAAGTGCGATATGGTGATCAATGATCTGAAAAACGCGGTGATTGCATTCCAGTTCTATGACCGTTTGACCCAGCAACTCAACCACATCTCCAGCAGTCTGGAGAATACGGCGGAGCTGGTGGGAGACCACTCTCGAATCTTCAACCCTGCCGAGTGGAAGGAGTTGCAGAATCAGGTGCATGGCTCCTTCACCATGGAAGAGGGGAAGGTGCTGTTTAATGCGCTGCTGAATGGTGCCTCGAAAGAGGAGGCGATTCAGGAGGCAAAGGATTATGGCAATAAGGAAGCAGACGACTTGGAGCTGTTTTAATCTGCGGTTGCCAACCCGGGGGGGAAGTGTTGTAATCGGGATGTCGTGCTGATCGAGTAGAATCAGGCGATTTTTCATAATATATATATATATATATTTAATGAATTAAGGAAGGAGCAACAATATGGCGGCATTTAATCTGGCACAGACTTTGGCACAGAGTGCCTCTGGTGTAGGCGTTTTGGGAGCAATTGTGGGGGCCTCCGGTGCGGCAGCCAAGAACATCAAGGATCATCGTGATGGTCTGGTTGATACCAAGGATGCGCTCTATGACACCAGTAAAGAGGGATTGGGTGCAGGTCTTGCAACCGCCTTCAGTGTGGTTGCAGTAGGTGCCGTTGGTGGTGGTCTGGCGGTCTCTCTGGGAACTGCACTGGTTGCAGCGACCGGTGCCAAGTATGTCTATGATCGTGGTATGGAGCAGGCGGAACTCTATCTGCGTGACAGTGATGAGGCGGATGAGATTCTGGCCGAAGGGGTTGAAGAAGAGGCTGCCGATGCCTGACGGTATTTGAGTTTTTTCGGCAAACATACCCCTGTTAAGGTGATCCCTGACAGGGGTTTTGCTCATTTTGAAGGATGAGCTTTTTTGTAAATAGATCAATAAGATATCTATGAGACCTACAGTAACAGATAACCCCATCGTCTTTTGTAAGCGCCCCTGGCAGGCAGGGGTGGCGCTGCTTCCGCTGGCTATCCTGATGCTGTTTGGCTGGGCCTTCTATCTCTACGATGTTGAACTGGAAGAGTATGAGGTGGAGAGCTATGCGGTAAGCAACTTCTTCTCTTCCCTCTCCAGTGACACCACACCCCATCCCGGGATGACCGGTGGTTTCAATATGGCGGCCGGTCAGCAGGATCTGGTTACCCCTGCCAGCTCTGCGGTGGTTACCATCTCTCATCAGGGGATGGGGCAGGTCTCCTCCGGCGTGTTGATTCACCCCGATGGTTATGTGGTTACCACGCTTCATAGTGTTACCAATCCAGACCAGCTGCAGATTCAGGTGCATGGTGCCAATGGGGTGCGTCTCTACAAGACCGAGGTGGTGAAAAAGCATCAGGCGCACGATCTGGTGCTGCTGAAGATGGTGACCAATGACCGCTTCCTCTACCTGAAGCTGGCTGATAGCCGCAATACCCCGCTGCAGAGCCAATTGACGGCGCTGGGCAAGGATGTACAGGGGGCCGTTGTTGCCAACCCCGGAGTACTGCAGCTCAATGATCAGATGCGCCAGGTGGGGGGCAATGCCATCACCCATTTGATGCAGACCAATGCCCTGATGCGTTGGGAGCAGGGAGGCGGTGCCGTTATCAATAGTCGTGCCGAGCTGGTTGGAATTGGCCTGATGTTGCAGGGACAAGGCGGTGTTACAGAAGGGTTTGTGGTGCCAGCCCATGTGATTCGTTCACACTTCCAGGATGTGGTCGATTTGACTGCGCAGGGGGGCAAGAAGAGAGGGAATGCCCCGGCGGCAACTGCCCCTCAGCAGACCACTCCACAAGCAGCGATAGTCGCTCCGGCACAGCCAGCTCAGGCCAAGGGCTTTGCCGCCGCATGGTGGGATCAGGCGCGTCAGGAGGTGCGTCAGGAGAAGCTGGCGACCATTCAGCAGGAGCAGCAACAGCGCAACCCTGGAGCACTGCTGGCGCAGAATGTGGCTGCGGTTACCGCTTCACCGACCGATCCGCAACGGGTGGCCCATATCGGTGCACCGGGTGATTCGGTTACGCTGATCGATCTGGAGCATGACTCCAGCTTCGATCTCGGCTTCTACAAGCTGGATGCGATTCTGGGACTGGTGATACTGGGGCTGGTGGCGGGGGCAGTGGGCTCTCTGGTACCGATGGGCGGAGGCATTATTGCGGTCAGTGGGATGATGCTGGTGTTTGGTTACGGGGTCTATATGGTGCGTCCGGTGATCTACATTACCAACCTCTTCACCTATGGTCTGGCGGCACTGCGACAGCTGTTTGCCGGAGTGGTGATCACTCGTCGTCTCAAGGAGCTGTTGCCGGGTACCATTGTCGGTGCAGTATTGGGGTACTTCCTCGGGCACCATCTGTTTGATCATACGATTGGTTACCTGCTGGGGTTGTTTGCGTTGGCGATGGCGGGTGTGGTGTTCTACGAGATGAAGGGCAAGCTGGAGGGCACGGAGTCCCATGTGCGTCCGGTAGCAAAGAATCAGGAAGAGCGGATCGACAACTTTCTGCTCGACTCTACCGAGGTGGAGCATCGCAGTTGGGCCACCTCGACATTGATGGGGGTTCCGGTTGGTGCTCTGACCGGCCTGTTGGGGGTCAGTGGAGGGGTGGTTGAGCAGTTCTTCCAGCGCAAATATGCGGGGCTTTCCGCACAAAATGCGCGTGCCAATGCAATTGTGATGGTCTTTTGGGCCTCTTTGACGGCCACCATTGTCTCTCTCGGCTATGGGGTATCGATCGGCTCCTTCGAATGGCAGACACCGCTGACGCTGGCGATGATTCTGGTCCCCAGCACCTACGGTGGCGGCTTTATTGGCAACCATATTCATGAGCGCACCACCGAGGATCAGCGACGCTGGGCCTTTATCGCCATCATGGCGGTGGTTGGCTTCTCCATGCTGTTTATGCAGTAGCGGCGGATGATGAGACGGATTCAATCAACAATGATCGCCACGGCGTTGGCATTCTCCTCGGTTTTCTCTGGAATGGCGATGGCGGCTGGCGGTGGCACTGCGGGTGAGGTGGTCAATCTGGCCCCTCCCGGTAGTGGAAACTTTATCCCCTCCAACATGAAGCTCTATGAGGCCCATTGGCAGGGGATGGATGTGATGAAGCTGACCGCAGAGTTGCGTCAGCAGCTTAACTATCCACGTGGCATGCAGGGGGTGATCATCAATGAGGTGACCCTCAACTCGGCACTCAGCGGGATGTTGGGTGGCGATATCATTGTGGCGATCAAGGAGTTGCCGGTCACCGATCTGGAAACCTATGTCTTTGCGACCCGCCAGGTAAAGAATCTGCGCAATGCGGCGGTAACGGTGATGCGCAAGGGCAAGGAGAAAGATGACAATGGGCGCTACGTGATGCGGCGCCATGTCTATATCATTCGTGCCCGTGATGAGCTGGGGTTTGCACAGGCCGAGGGGGCGCCGATGATTCTGCCGGGAGACCCGCGTCCTCACGGTTATCGCGGCCCCTGTACCGACTGCCACACCATCGGCGATGGCTCCTTTACCATGCCGGATCCCGATCTGATCATTTTGCCGCCACCACCGATTACGCTGAAGCAGATTCAGACCGGGGATATGCCGCACAATGATCGTGGTCCCTGTATCGCCTGCCACGAGACCAAGGCGGGGCAATAGATAATAATCCTGCCCACAAAAAAACCGATCCCTTAAAGATCGGTTTTTTACCGTGAAAATCATGCCACCCTCTGAGCCATAGCAAACCCTGCTCTCA
>CAYFOU010000114.1:0-9785 GCA_964344805.1 uncultured Piscirickettsiaceae bacterium
TCATTTTACTTGTTGCATGAGAATCGGGTGGGTTAAATCCGACAGACTCCTAGGAGGCGTTTATCAAATGAGAAGGGGAATCGTTATTGAAAGTTTCGAAGGGAAGAGAAGCTTTGATAAAAGAAACTGATCAGATTCAGTGCAGCTGTGAAGAGGTGATGGTGGGAGTGGGGCGGTTGAGTTGCTGGTGACAGCGCAGTACCACCTCCTCAATGGACTCATACTGTAGCGGTTTTACAATGTATTGATTGGCCCCCAGGCGGATAATCTCCTGTACCGTATTGGCCTCCTCATAGCCGGTGGCCACCACTACAAATAGCTGTGGATGTAGTTTGCGGATTTCGGTCAGTACATCGAGGCCACTCATGTCAGGCAGGCGAATATCGAGAAAGACCAGATCGGGAACCTCCTGTTTTACCAGAGTGACTGCCTCTGCTCCGGTAGCGGCAGTGATGACCTGATCGATTCCGGCCTGGGCCGCCATGCGGCTGAGCAGATTGCGTACTGAGCGGACATCTTCAACGATTAATGCTTTCATTATGGGGTTCCTTAAGTGGGTTTTGTTGCTGGAGCAGCTGGATCAGTGCATCAAAATGGGATGGGGTGGTTTCCGGCTGCTGGCAGGCGCTGTGAAGGGCTTCGGCAAGTTGTGTCAGTTGAGGCTGACCGAAGGAGCTGCCCATCCCCTTGATGGAGTGTGCGGTGTGGGCCACCCCCTTCCAGTTTGCTGTGGCGAAGTCCTGTCGTAGTGTCTGTTCCATATCGATCAGGTCCTCCCAGAACTCCTCCATCATCTCCTGGTCGATCAATGTTGTGGTGGGGGCAGGGGGCGTGGCGGCTGGGGTGGTTCCAGTTAGCAGGTAGTGGTTCAGTTGATGGTAGAGCTGCTCCGGTTCAATCGGTTTGGAGAGAAAGCCATCACACCCGGCAGCCTCAAAGGCATCCCGATGCCGCTGCATTACATTGGCGGTGAGGGCGAGGATGGGGGTGCTGCAGCCACGTTGTCTCAGTTGTCGGGTTGCCTCGATGCCATCCATCTCCGGCATCTGCATATCCATCAGGATCAATTGGTAATCGCCATGCTCTCCCTTCTCTACCGCCTCGATACCGTTGTTGGCAATCTCAATGGTGGCCCCGGTCTGTTCCACCATCAGCCGCACCAGTCGCTGGATCTGCCGGGTATCCTCGGCCAACAGAATGGTGCCCTGAAGTGCTGGGAGTGCACTGCTCTGGGTGTGTGTCTCAGCGGATATGGAATCAATGGCTTCCCCTCTCTTCAGGGGAACCTCCACGGTAAACAGTGAACCTCTTCCTACCTTGCTGTCGACGCTGATGGAACCGCCCATCAACTCAATCAGCTGGCATGAGATGTATAGCCCCAATCCGGTTCCGCCAAAGCGGCGGGAGGTGGAGCTGTCGGCCTGCTCAAAGGGGGCAAAGAGGCGCTCCAGTGTCTCTTCCGAGATGCCGATACCACGGTCCTCAATCTGTAACTGGAAAAAAATCTCCTCGGTATCAGTGGCTGTTCCCGGCCTGCCCTGGCTGATCCGCAGCATCACCTCCCCCTGGCTATGGCTGAACTTGATTGCATTGCTGAGCAGATTGAACAGCACCTGGGAGAGTCGCATCGCATCACCAATCCAGCGATGCTTCAGCAATGGGGTGAGCTGTGGATCGATCTCCAGCTTCAGAGAGACCTCCTTCTCCGGATTGTAGCTCTCCATCAGGCGGGTGATATCGTGTATCACCTGGTGCAGATCAAAGGGCTGATGGTTGAGTTCAAATTTTCCGGAGCGGATCTTCGACATGTCGAGCAGGTCGTTGACCAACTGTTGCAGGGTTTGTCCTGCCAACAGGCAATCCTCGATCATGTTTTTGTAGCGGGTTGGTAGCTCCTTGCCATCGAGCATAAACTGGTGATAGCCGATGATGGTGGTTAGCGGAGTGCGCAGCTCATGGCTCATGCTGGAGAGGAAATCGTCCTTGGCACGATTCAGCGCCTTGCCCTCATCAATGGAGACCTGCAGCGCCTGCTCATAGGCCCTGGCGGGGCGGATCAGCTGGGTCCAGAGCATGATCAGGAAGACCACAGCGATAATCAGGGTGGAGGCCAGCGTGATCAGCCGCATCATCGCCTCGAACTCATCATCGATGGAGGAGATGATGTTCTCGGTCTCGGCAAGATCAAGCTCCGCCTCCAGTGCGGCACTCACCTCGCCGTTGATGGAGAGGGGGATGATGATGTCGGTGCTGCGGATCAGCTTTCCGGTGCGTGGATCAACCTTGTTCTCAACCGGTCCGGCGAGATGGGATTGCCCGCTACGGATCACCTCACCATATTTGCCGTTCATTGATTTGGAGAGGTATTTGTGCTGATCCGAGTGGGCAACCACCTCGCCGTTATCGCGGTAGAGGTAGATCTTGTCGATTGAGAACGGGTAACGCCGATGGCTGTCTGCCAGCACCTGTTCAAACAGGGATTCAAGCTGTTCCCGATCATAGGGGTTGTCGTACCCCTGAATCTGGCGCTCCATACCGATCAGCATCATCTCGGCCTGCTTCTTCACCTGCTCCAGAATCACCCGCTCCAGCAGTGCCTCGGAGTAGAAGAAGTTGCCGATGGAGGTAGCACTCAGCACCAGCAATAGCGGGAGCAGAAAGCGTAGGGGGAGGGTTTGGTGCCAGATGGCGGCCTGTTCTCTGTTCATGGTATCCGGTCAAGATGGCTTTCAGGATGGTGAACAGAATAGAGGGGAAAGCTTAATTTTTGATTAATGGTGAAAAAATTCTGGAAGAGAGACCTTTGCATGGAAGGTGATGATTTTGTTTTCAGGTAGGCGAAAATATATGAAAAAAAGGGGCTTTATTAAGGTAACTGGCTGATTGAATACAGTTTTCTTGAGAGCGTTATGAGGCGTCAGCAACAGACTCATTTTGAGAGTAGTCAATGCATCAGCACTGTAAACCAATGACAATGGCCTGTTTCAGTAAGAATTGAGGAAGGGAAGTGACATGCTGAACGGCATTCTCAAATATGGGGGTGGGGCTCTACTATTGCTGATGCCGCAACTGCTGTGGGCTCACGGGATGAGTGAGGCGGAGAAGCAGGCGATTATCGATGCGGGTAATCTGGGTTATCTCTCCCTCGGCACCACCCACATGTTGACCGGGTATGACCATCTGCTGTTTGTCTTTGGCATCATCTTCTCACTGAGTAAACTGTTCGATATCGTGAAGGTGGTTACTGCCTTCACCCTCGGCCACAGTGTTACCCTGATCGGGGCGACGATGAACGGCTTTGTGGTCAACTACTATCTGATCGATGCAGTGATCGGCCTCAGTGTCAGTTATATCGCCTTTGCCAATCTCAATGGATTCCGTCGCTGGCTGGAGGTGGAATCCCCCAATCTGATGAAGATGATTGTGCTGCTGGGGCTGATTCACGGACTGGGACTCTCGGCACGGTTGCAGCAACTGCCCCTCAACCAGGAGGCGCTGCTGCTCAATATCCTCTCCTTCAATGTCGGCATTGAGCTGGGACAGTTGATCGCACTGCTGCTGATGGTGGTGGTGCTCTCGGTCTGGCGCAGAAAGGGGGAGGGGGCACTGTTCCACCGCCTCTCCAATGCGGGGCTGATCTTTATCGGCATCCTGCTGTTTCTGATGCAGATGCATGGCTACCTCCACCAGAGTGATCCCGATGAGTTTGGCTTCAGTGAAGACCTTCACCACCATGCCCATCAGGAGTTGGAGGCTAGCCAGATGGTCGAGAAATACCGTATGGTGGATGGCGTTGCGGTACAGAATCCCGATATCCGGGCCAGTGAATCGATGGTGGCCGAGGCGGCAGAGCAGATGATTCCCCGCCTGATTGCGCAGCAGAAGATTGCGCAGCGCTGGCGCGGGGCGGAGCGGGTTTCGGTGCGCAAGCTTCAGTATGACGATGAGATGGAGTGGATCGTGATATTCAAACCCTCCTCGCAGGGCCAGCACAGCGCAGGCCGGCTGCTGATGACGTTTGACTTTGATGGCAGCTTTATTGCGGTCCGGATTGAGGAGTAAGTTAGAAACTGCTCTCCTCAATCAGCAGTGAGGCGGTGGTTCTCCACAGGTTGTGGAACAGGCTCTCGGCCTCGGCCTCCAGCCGGATTACCCCCGACTCTCTCCACTGCGGCGTGGGTAGGGACTCTTCCCCACTGAAGCGGAGCTGATAGATGCTTGACTCCGGAATCGGTTGCCGGGAGTGATCCTTGTGGCTGGGAATCGGCCCCCCTTGGCTGGAGGCGAGTTCAGTGAATGGCAGTCTGCGGCTGGAGGAGGTGGCAATCTGCTCCAGTTTCAGAGGAAGCGAGGTGGCGGGTTGATGATTGGAGATCCATGTTGCGCTATTACCGCGATCAATCTGCGAGAGATCCTGTTGACCGATAAAGCCGGTCGCCTTGATGCCATGGGGAGGACGGATTGAGAAGAGGTGCTGATCTCTGGCCACAGTCTGTTGCTCTCCCAGCAGGAAGTGGTTGCTCAGTCTGCCTGATATTGGTGCAGTGATCTGCAGCTGATCGATGCGTTGCTGGATCGCTGCCTGCTCTGCCTGCAGGCGCTGGATCTCCTGCTCCAGGACTGGAAGATCATCGGTCCGGGTCAGTTGGCGGTTACGCGCCAGCCTGGCCTGTTCAAGGGCAATCTCTGTCTGTTTCAGCTCACTCTGCAATGTGGGGCTATGCAGCAATAACAGCGGCTCACCTCGACTCACCTCTGCACCGGGAGCGGTCAAAAGGGTTTTAATGACGCTCTCTTCAGGGGCGTAGAGGTGGTGGAGTTGTGTGGCCTGCAGTACGGCGGGAATTTGCAGGGTGCCTTTCCAGGGGATCAGCCCCAGTGTCACCAGCGTCAGTAGCAGAAACAGCGTGCGCAGTGTAGCCCGGTTCATCTTCAGTTCCTCTCTATGGTGCCACCAGATCGCCATCTCCTTCTGTATCGGCAGCAGTATAAACCAGATGATCTCTACCAGAAAAAGGAGGATGCCCAGCACCTTGAAGGTGAAGTGGTAGACCAGTAGGGCAATCCCCAGAAACAGGAAGAGGCGGTAGATCCAGGTCATCCAAGCGTAGATGATAAAGAGCTGCTCCCGGTTTTGTGGGAGGGTTTCCGGCTTGGGGTGACCGAAACCAAACAGCCATTCGCGCAGTTTCCAGCGCCCCAGTGCAAAGGCGCGAGGCTGCAGGTTGGGAGCCTGCAGCCAGTCGGAGAGGGCAAAGTAGCCATCAAAGCGCATGAAGGGGTTGAGGTTAACTGTTACCGAGGTGATCCAGCTGGTGGTGGCGATAAAGAAAGCCACGGTCTTCAGCCCCCCTTCGGGGAGCAGTCCCCAGAGCAGGGTGGCGAGCAGGGCAAGGTGCAGCTCCATCTTTACCCCGGCAAAGACAATTTGTAGTCGTTGTCGAGGATTGGTCACCCCCCAGGCGTCGGTGGTATCGGTATAGAGCACCGGAAAGAGGACCAGAAAGGCGATCCCCATGGAGGGGACCCGACACTGCAGTCGTTTGGCGCTATAGGCATGGGCCAGCTCATGGAGAGATTTGATCCCCATCAGGGTGAGGGCATAGAGCCCCAGCCCTTGCCAGGAGAAGAAGTGGTTGAAGGTGTGGCTGAAGGCCTCCCACTGCTGGATCACCAGCAGTATCCCGATCAGCCCCAGTAGCTGGATGATTCGCTGAAGTTGGGGATTGAATAGCGGCTCTATTCGGGAGAGTGTTGCGCCCAGAAAGCGGTCCGGTTTCCAGAGTGGAATACGGATGAACAGATAGTTGTGTATCAGCCAGCTGAGCCAACCCTTTTTGGCACCCTTGGATCTGCGGGTGAGCTGCTCAATGGCCTGCTGACCACTGGCCTCGGTCAGATGGTTGCGGGTGAAGAATTGGATGACCTGTGACAGCTCCTCGGCCTCAATATCAATATTGTCTGTATGGGCTTGCTCCAGTAGTTGATTCACCGGTAACCCCTCCTGCCACAGCTCCAGCAACTGGATGGTGGTCAGGTTGCACTGAAAATACTGGTTGCGTAGAGGATCATGCAGCAGCCACAGTGGCTCTCCCTGCTCGGAATGGTTCTGTGCCTTGATCTGCAGATCCTCTCTCAGCTTCGGCAGCAGTGGTTGCAACTCCATAAAAGAGATGGAGTCCTACCAGCCTAACCACTGACGCAATGCGGTGATGGGGCGGCGGAACAGATAGTAGAAGAGGGAGACCTCTTCACCATACACCTTTGCGGAACCCTGTAACCCGATCCTTGGAGAGGTTGAGGGGGCGAGCAGGCGGGCGACCACATGGTAGGCGACGGTGCCGTTGGGGGTGGTAAGTGGCTCGTAGGAGGCGTGTTGGATCTCTGCGGCAAGGGGGTGGAGAGGATCAATATCGAGGAAGATATCGACCACTCCGCCTGGTTGCAGATTGATTGCATCGCTCACCGGCAGCAGGATCTCGATCTCCGTCTGCTTGGGGTTGGCAACCTTGAGAATCGCCTCTCCGGTATCGACCGGGCGTCCTCTCCAGCTCTCCACCTCATCAATGATTGCAATGCCGTCGATGGGTGAGGTCAGGTTGGCCTGTCCGAGACGGTAACGGGCATGGTTGACCCGCTCCTGATGGAGGGCTACCTCCGCCTCCAGTTCGGCCAGCGAGGATTTTGCGCGGGCATCGACAAAGCTGGTCTGCTGCATCTTCAGCAGACGTGCCTGGGAGACGGCCAGTTCTCTCTCGGCAACGGTCAACTCATGGGTCAGATCGCTGACTTCCAGAGACAATAGTGTCTCTCCTTGGGTAACTGGCTGGTTGGGTTGAATCTCGATCTTGTTGACCACTGCCTGAAAGGGGGCGGTGACCACGAAAGGGCGGTGAGGGGTGATCTCGCAGGGGGCGATGGCGCTCAGCGAGACCGGCAGAAACTGGATGGCAACCAGCAGCAGGGTGATCAACAGTGCCCAGCGCCGGTTGTAGACCCCTCTCCAGTTCCAGCGTTGTTGCGAAGAGAGCAGCGCTATGCCTTGGGCAAAGGAGCGGGCGATATGTTGCAGCAGTGGTAAGGCGTCAGCGGGCCATGGCGTGTCATTGCCGAGCAGCAGTGTATAGTGATCATCAATGGGTACATACAGCAGGAACTGTGGAGCAACCTCTACCCACTGTGCACGGATCTCCTCGGGCACCATCTGCAGAGTGACAGGAAGGGGTGCCTGCTCCTCCATGCCGGGGGCAATCTGGTTGGCAACGGTCTCGTGCCACTGTGCAAATGGCGTGGTGCGATCCACAGTGGGCAGATTGGATAGTGTATTGATCTGCAACTTTCCCCGGATTGAGTCTCTCTTCAGCAGCGTGGCCTGTTGATAGGGAATAGCAATTCGGGTGTGGTTGACCAGCGTGTAGCGGAGCGCCTCTGTTGAAGTGCAGTCAAAAAGGAGTTGCTGTAGCTGTATCAGAGATGATGTCATTTATGTTTGATTTTCAATGGGCTACAGATGCTGTTTTGGCGCAGTGTACGTCCGTTCTACAAGGATGAAAAGGGTGGTTGAGGTGATATGGTGCTTTTTCTCTCTTTCCTCCGATGATCATGGGAGGGGTTTTGTGGGAGAGGTGTGGAAAAATGGAATTTAGAGGTTAGTACTCCAACAACATGATAATTGCGGATACAGAGCTTACCCACATTGTCCAAGGCAAGGCACAACCATGCAGGTATAGCCAATCTATATCAAATGGTTGTATCCGCCCCGAACGGCCAAAGGCCGGTAACGCAGTATTGGGCAATGTGGGAAGCTCCCTTCGGGCAGTCCAGAATCCAGCCATCTGCTTCATTGTCCTCCTTTGAATTGGCTGCAGCCAGTCCGGCAGTCGTCCGCTTTGCATCTAACTGGATTCTGAACTGCTGTATCCGTAATTATCATGTTGTTGGAGTACTAGGAGCAGCCTCTATAATCGATAGAGGGGGAGTTGCTACAGGGAGAGAGTATTTATGGAGAAGAACAAGCCAACCATTCTGGTTGCCGATGACATGCCATCCAACGTCAGAAGCGTCTGTTCCATTCTCAGTGACCAATATTCGATGGTCTTTGCGCTCAATGGACAGGAGGCGCTGCAGCAGGCCAATAAGCACCATCCTGATCTGATCCTGCTCGATATTGAAATGCCGGAGATGGATGGCTATGAGGCCTGCCGACGACTCAAGGCACAGTCGGAGACCAGCTCTACCCCGGTACTGTTCCTGACTGCAAAAGACCAGATTGAGCATGTGATTCAAGGGTTTGAGGTAGGGGCGGTCGATTATATCCAGAAGCCGTTTGAGCCGGCGGTGCTGAAGGCACGGGTTAACAGTCAGTTGCGTTCCGCCTACTATCAGAAGATGAAGGAACGGGAGCGGCTGCTGGAGGAGATGCACGATGGTTTTGGTTCTCAGCTGATGAGTGCGCGGCTGATGATGATTAATGGAGAGATCTCTCAGGATGGACTGGTCCAGCTGATGGGAGAGTGTATTGATGACCTCCATCTGGTGGTCGACCTGTTCGGAAACCAGATGCCGACACTGGAGGAGGCATTGGCCCAGTACCGCTATCGGATAAAGAATCGGGTGGCCAATCTACCGGTGCAGTTACACTGGAATCTGCAACTGGAGCGCTGTCACCCCCTTTCGGAACATGTCATTCTGCAACTGCTGCGTATTGTGCAGGAGGCGTTGAACAACAGCCTGAAGCATGCCGATGCCAAGCATATCCAGATCACCGCCCACTGTTCAGGGGAGCAGTTACAAATCTCGGTGATGGATGATGGGGCAGGGCTGCCGGATGAGCTGAAGCGCAACCGTGGGATTGGCAATATGGAGAAGCGGGCCACCAGCATTGGTGGAGAGATCGATATCCGCAACGGTAATCCTGGTGTGGTGGTTGAGGTGGTGCTTTAGTGTGGCGTCGAAAACTTAGAGCATCCCGAAGTCGCGTGCCTTGGAGACCGCCTGCATCTGGTTGGAGACCTCCAGCTTGCGATACATGTTGCGGATATGGGTCTGCACGGTGGAGAGAGCGACCCCCATCAGCTCGGCGCACTCGGCGTAGCTATTCCCCAGTGAGAGGTGTTTCAGTAGTTCCCGTTCCCTGGGGGAGAGTTCAAAACCGGGTTCAGATGGGGTCTCCTTGGGGGCTCCGGCCAGCTCGAACAGATGTCGGGCCAGTGATGGACTGACCGGATAGCTGCCTGCCAGTACTTCAGAGATAGCGTGGGTCAGAGAGGCGGTATCCTCCCCTTTCAGCAGATACCCCTGTGCCCCTGCACGGATCGCCTCCAGCAGTGTATTCTTGGCACCGATGACCGATACCACCAGAATCGGGGTATCTGGAAAGCGGTTCTTGGCGGTGCGGATCACCTCCATCCCGCTCACATCCGGCAGACCGATATCGATCAATACCAGATCGATTTTATATGGGGTGTTGCGTATGAACTCCTGAGCCGGGCCCCCCTGTTCAAAGCAGCGTAACTCCCATGGCTTTGGCAGCCCGCCGATGGCAGATTTGATGGCGCTACGGAAAACCGGGTCATCCTCGACCAGTATGGCGAGTGGAGTAGTCTCTTGGTTCATTGCCTCATCCTGCCCACCCTGCACATGGAGGAGTGGAGCATCTCCTTTGTTTACCTGTTCATTGTTATTGTTGATGAATGGTGGCCGCTTGACCATCTGCCTCCAGTGTCACTATTCCTAGGAGTCTGTCGGATTTAACCCACCCGATTCTCATGCAACAAGTAAAATGA
>CAYFOU010000115.1:0-5959 GCA_964344805.1 uncultured Piscirickettsiaceae bacterium
ATCTGCATGTGGTCAACAGCCTGGCGATTCCTGTGAGCCTGTTCAAGTCCTACTCACTGTTCTCTGGTGTTCAGGATGCGATGATCCAGTGGTGGTACGGTCATAACGCGGTTGGCTTCTATCTGACTGCGGGTTTCCTCGGGATTATGTACTACTTCGTACCGAAGCAGGCCAATCGTCCGGTCTACTCCTACCGTCTCTCGGTGATCCACTTCTGGGCACTGATGTTCGGTTATGTATGGCTGGGTGCTCACCATCTGCAGTACACTGCTCTGCCTGACTGGACCGGTTCTCTCGGTGCAGCGGTTTCTCTGGCGATGATCATCCCATCTTGGGGTGGTGCGGTGAACGGTATGATGACCCTGTCAGGTGCATGGGACAAGCTGCGTGATGACTACATCCTGCGCTTCCTGATTGTATCTCTGGCATTCTACGCAATGTCTACCTTTGAAGGCCCTGTAATGTCTTCGAAGACGGTTAACGCATTGTCACACTACACGGACTGGACCGTTGGTCACGTACACTCTGGTGCACTGGGCTGGGTTGTTATGGTCGGTGTGGGTGCTGTTTACCACCTGATCGAGAAGCTGTGGAATACCAAGATGTACTCTGCAGGTCTGGTAAATCTCCACTTCTGGCTGGCAACTGTCGGTGCCGTGGTCTACATCACTGCGATGTGGGTATCCGGTATCATGCAGGGCCTGATGTGGCGTGACTATGATGAGTTCGGTACTTTGAGCTACACCTTCGCGGAGTCTGTAGCAGCTATGGTGCCTTACTATAAGATGCGTGCTATCGGTGGTTTGATCTACTGGCTTGGGGGCGTTGTCATGCTGTACAACGTGGTGATGACGGTTGCAACTGCAAAAGAGCGTCAAGCTTAATCAAGGAGTAGATAACAATGGCTGATAAGATTTATTCAACCAAATTGCAGGACAAGGTCGAGCGTAGCGCGGTCTTGATGCTGGTATTCCTGCTTGTTGTCGTTTCGATTGGTGGTCTGGCGGAGATTGTTCCTCTGTTCACTATTGACGAGACGATGGAGCACAACAAGTCTCCAGAGATTGTCTGGCAGCGCAAGGCAGGGGATACCCTGGAGAGCTGGAAGGCCGGTGATGGCATCCGTCCTTACACTGCACTGGAGCTGGCGGGACGCGACATTTACCTTCGTGAAGGTTGCTACACCTGCCACTCTCAGATGATCCGTCCTTTCCGTGATGAGAAGGAGCGTTATGGTCACTACTCTCTGGCTTCAGAGTCGATGTATGACCATCCATTCCAGTGGGGGTCCAAGCGTACCGGGCCTGATCTGGCGCGTGTAGGTGGCAAGTACTCCGATGAGTGGCACCGCCAGCACATGATGGCTCCTCGCTCTGTTGTTCCTGAGTCGGTTATGCCGAACTATCCATGGTTGGCCGAGAACAAGGTCGATGCGGATGGCATTGAGGCTCGCATGAAGGTGATGCAGATGATGCCAGGTGTTGGGCACGTTCCCTATCTGGACTCTGATATCAATGGTGCAGCGGAGAAGATTCGTGGCAAGACCGAGATGGATGCAATCATTGCATACCTTCAGGTGCTTGGCACGATGGCCAAGCTGGACTATGGCAAGACCTATCGTGAGTAAGATCGCATGAGTGCAGAGAAAGGCTACTTCCATACAGAGTGGGCATCACTGACCACCAATGACTGGGTGGGATTGATTGTCACCGTGGTTGTCGCAGCCCTGTTGGTTGTAGCCTATCTCTATGTCTTCCATCCAAAGAACAAAGAGCGGTTAGAGTCTCAGCGCTTCCTGGTTGACGGGGTAGATGGTGAGACTTCCATAACCGAAGATAGTATTCACGGAGAAAACAAATGAGTGAAAATAATCCGTTTCCAAACGAAAGCAATACCGGTCATTTTTGGGATGACAACCTGCGCGAGCTGACCAATGATCCACCCGGATGGTGGAGAATCGGTTTCCACGCCAGCTGGCTGTTCTGTGTGGTCTACTTTATCCTCTATCCATCGATTCCAACCCTGAGCAGCTACACCAAGGGCACCATGGGGTGGACTCAGATGGGTGAGTACAAGGAAGATCTGGCGCGAATCGACAGTGTTCGTCAGAAGTGGGAGGACAAGATCAATGATCCAAACACCTCTGCTGCGATGATCCTGGCCGATAATGAGCTGCGTAACTACACCGTACGTTCTGCAAAGGTACTGTTTGGTGACTATTGCGCTGCATGTCACGGTTCCGGTGGTGCAGGTAACGCGGCGATGTCTGTAGAGCAGTCTGGTTACCCGGTACTGGCGGATGATGACTGGCTGTATGGCGGCACCATCGAGCAGATCCAGACCACAATCGCCAATGGTCGCAAGGGTGTAATGCCTAACTATGGTGCACGCCTGAGTGCGGCCGAGATCGATGATCTTTCCAAGCACGTAGTGGCCCTGAGTCAGGGTAGTGAACATGCGGCCGGTAAGGCGCTGTATAACGAGGCTACCAAGGGCGGCTGTTTCGCCTGTCACGGTATGGACGGCAAGGGAATGCAGGCACTCGGTTCTGCCAACCTGACCGATGCCGTATGGCGTTTTGATGTGCGTGGTGGTGATAACCGTCTGGCTAGCGCCAAGCACACCATTACTCACGGTGTAAACAGTGAGCTGATCGACCCTCAGTCACGTAATGCAGTGATGCCTGCATTCGGCCCAATGGGCAAGAACCTGAGTGATGGTTCGATCAAGAAGCTTGCGGTTTATGTTCACCAGTTGGGTGGTGGTAAGTAAGCCATTGAGTAAACGATCCCTTCTCACTCCCGGGTGAGAAGGGAGCAACTAGAAAGAGGATTTGATTATGGGACTGTTTTCTGGACAGGATATGGATCCGGTGCTGCTGGGCTCAATGGTTACCGTTGGGGTCAGCGTGGTGGTGATCGTTTTCTTGGGACTCAAGCTGCGCAAGCTGATGAACGAGACTCATTCTGAAGATTGATTCTGATCTGAAGAGTTGGATAGAGGGGAGCAGATTTCTGCTCCCCTCTTTTTCTATGATATAAGATGGGTTTTCGTGCTTTTTATATCGCATGAAATGGTGCGGAAATATTGAGCAGATAAGCTCTCAGGAATATCCGTAGTGGTAAGGACACCTAGATAAATATAGCCATGTCAGATACAAGTAATCAGAACCAGAGTGTTGAAGATCTCTATGCCGAGGGGCAGGAGTGGAAGGTCAATACCGGTGAAGAGACCATTCATGCCAAACGGATGCCTGGACGTTTTCGTAATCTCAAATGGATGACTGCCTCGGTCTGGTTGATCTTCTTCTTTGGCCCCTATCTGCGCTGGAATGGTCAGCAGGCGGTACTGTTTGATATTCCCGGGCGCCAATACCATATTTTTGATCTGACCGTGCTGCCACAGGATGTGTGGATGTTGGCACTGGTGTTGCTGTTTTTTGCGATTCTGCTGGCGGTGGTGACGACGCTGTTTGGGCGTGTCTATTGTGGTTTCTTCTGTTTCCAGACCATCTGGGTGGATGCCTTTACCTGGCTTGAAGAGAAATTCGAGGGGGCGCCGGCCAAGCGCAAAAAGCTGGAGAAGGCCCCCTTCTCGATGGAAAAGCTGGTGGTGAAAGCCAAGAAACATCTCTCGTGGCTGTTGATCTCCGCCTTTACCGGGTTCAGCTTTATTGCATGGTTTACCGATGCCTACGCTATGTGGGGTGATTTCATTGATATGCAGTTCTCCTCAGCGGCCTGGTGGACCTTGGGGCTGTTTACCGGGGGTACCTATGTGATGGCCGGCTTCCTGCGTGAGCAGGCCTGCCTCTGGCTCTGCCCCTATGCACGTATTCAGGCGGTGATGCTGGACCGGGAATCTCTGGTGCCTACCTACGATATCAGACGCGGTGAACCTCGTGGTCGCTTGAAAAAGGGCAAGCAGGTGGAGGGTAATGGGGACTGTATCGACTGCAACCAGTGTGTGGCGGTCTGTCCAACGGGTGTCGATATCCGCCACGGTATGGATGAGGGGTGTATCACCTGTGCGCTCTGTATCGATGCCTGTGATTCGGTGATGGACAAGATCGATAAGCCGCGCGGCTTGATCCGTTATGAGTCGATTGATGCACTGGATGGAAAGCATGTACCTCCGTTGATGAAGCGCCCTCGTGTACTGGTCTACATCGTTATCATGACACTCTCGACCATTGGCATCATCTATGGAATGCTCAATATCTCCGGTCTGGAGATCAAGGTACTGCACGAGCGTCAGCCGCTGTATGTGATGTTGAGTGACGGTTCTGTACAGAACAAGTACGAGTTGAAGATTCTCAACAAGACCCATGAAGAGATGACGGTACGGGTGACTACAGAGGGGCTGGATGGGGTTACGCTGGTGGGTGCGGATAAGCCCTTCCTGGCGCGCCCTGGCAAGGTAACCCCTTATACGGTCTATCTCAGACTACCGCGTTTTGAGCTGAAAAAGGAGTCGGTTCCGGTCTACTTTACCTTGCAGGGCATAGAGAAGCCGGAGTTGACCTCAAAGTATGAGAGTATGTTCCTCGGACCACGCTGATCCGGGAAAATAGGTGATAAGGTAGCTATTCAGGGGGAGCTGAATGGTTACGTGACAAGAAGATAGTGAAAGGAGTGATGTATGGGGTTTCTGTCTCAATCCAATAAACAGGCATTTCGTAACCCTTGGGTTGTTGGCTGGATTGCACTGCTGCTGGTTGTATTAACCGTCAATGCGGGCATGATCATTGCCGCATTCAAGACCAATCCCGGTCTGGTGAAGGATGACTATTATGAGCAGGGACGGGATTATGAGCGTACCGTGCAGCAGCTGATGGAGGCGCGCAAGCGGCTGGGATGGAAGGTGACGATGGAGGCAGGTACCGTAATGACCGGACAACCCTCCATGTTGAATATCAAGGTGGTTGGAAAGGATGGTCAGCCGGTCACCGGGTTGAGCGGTCATCTCCAGCTCTATCGCCCATCGGATCGTTCTCAGGATGCAGTGGTCTCTGTCTCCGAGGTAGAGCCTGGTAGCTATCAGGCGAGTTATACGGTGATGCTGAAAGGGGTGTGGGATCTGATCTTGACCCTGAAACATGGGCAGGATGAGTACATCTTGGAGCAGCGTATCCACGCCCAGTCTGCCTGATCCGATATTGCGCACCTCTAATCCACATCAATGAGCGGGCACCATGCAGATGGCTGTTTCCACTGTGGGCTGCCGATTCCGGAACAGGGGGTAATAGCAGGCACCATTGATGGAGCAGAGCAGAGCTTCTGCTGTAATGGGTGTAAAAGCGTCTGTGAGGTTATCTACAACAGCGGGATGGAGGGGTTCTATGAGCGGACCCCGGATGATATTCGGCTGGCCCCACCACCAGAACTGTTGGAAGAGGCTGCATTGTTTGACCTGGAAGAGGTGCAGTCCGAGTATGTGCAGCAGCAGGGGGATCTGCGAGAGATCAACCTGCTGGTCGAAGGGATCCACTGTGCGGCCTGTGTCTGGCTGATTGAACGTACGCTGGAGCCGGTTCCCGGAGTGGAGCGGGCACAGGTCAACCTCTCGGGAAAACGGCTCCATCTGTGCTGGGACCCGGAGCAGATCCGCCTCTCTGTACTGATTCAGCACCTCGCCAGAATCGGCTATGCAGCCGTTCCGTTTGATCCGGAGACTGCAGAGGGGAAGCTGAGGCAGCGGGATCGTTCGCTGCTCTACCGGCTGGTCTTCTCCGGCTTTACCATGATGAACCTGATGTGGATCTCCATCGCCCTCTACACTGGGGCCGATGAGGGGGGGTTCCGGGGCTGGTTCCACTGGCTCGGTTTTGCGCTGGCGACGCCAACCCTGCTCTATGCCGGTTACCCCTTCCTCAAGGGGGCGTGGGCCGGATTGAAGGCACGCCATCTGACGATGGATCTGCCGATTGCGATCGGTGCCACTACCACCTATCTCTATT
>CAYFOU010000115.1:6058-9726 GCA_964344805.1 uncultured Piscirickettsiaceae bacterium
ATTGCTATCGGTGCCACTACCACCTATCTCTATTCCACCTACATCACCTTCAGTGATGTGGCGGTCGGGGAGGTCTATTTCGATACCGTGGTCAACTTTATCTTCGTCATTCTGGTTGGGCGCTATCTGGAGTCGGCTGCCAAGCGGCAGGCGGTCTCCTCAACCCAGCGCCTGATGGACCTGCAACCCCGAGTGGCAAACCGCCTGGATGATGAGGGAGGAGAAGAGGTGGTCGCGATGCTCAGTGGCGAGTCCCTGCCGGTGCTGAAAGGTCCCGGGGCGGCTCTCTACGCTGGTACCGTAAATGGACATGGGGTGTTGGAGCTGGAGGTGGAAGGGGTGTTGCAGAACAGTGCGCTGGGGCGGATCATCGATCTGGTCGAGGAGGCACAGGCTTCGAAGGCTCCGATCCAGTGTACGGCAGACCGGATTGTCCCCTGGTTTGTCACTGCAACCCTGTTCCTCGCTACCCTTACCTTCCTCTTCTGGGTACAGACCGATTTTGAACTGGCGCTGATGGCGGCCACCTCGGTGCTGATCATTACCTGCCCCTGCGCCTTTGGGTTGGCTACTCCGATGGCCATTGCAGTGGCCTCCGGGGTCGGTGCGCGCCACGGTATTCTGATCAAGAATGGTGGGGTGCTGGAGACTCTCTCCTCCATTCGATATCTGGTCTTTGACAAGACCGGGACCCTGACCGAGGGTAAGCTGAAGGTGCAGCATCTCCACCTTGAAGCGGGCTGGGACCAAACATCGTTCTACCAGGTGGCTCATGCGCTGGAGCGCTATTCGGAACATCCGGTGGCGCGAGCCATTGTGGAAGAGGCGGAGGCGGTGCTGGCCGCAAAAGAGAGCACTGCTTCGATCAGTGGTGCAGAACGGTTCCACTATCTTCCTGGGGCAGGGGTCTCTGGAAACATTGATGGCAAACGCGCCTGGATGGGGACGGCTGCCTGGATTGCAGAGCAGCAGATTGAGTGCTCGGATGCCCTCAAGGCCTTTGTGGCCGAGCATGAGGCCAATGCAGAGAGTGCGGTCTATCTGGCGCTGGAGGGGGAGTGCATTGGTGTGGTTATGCTGGCGGATCAGCTGCGCAGTGGGGCGCCTGCACTGATTACCCGTCTCAAGGGGCAGGGGATGCAGATCTCTCTGTTGAGTGGAGATCGCAAGCGGGTGGCAGAGGCCACCGCTGAGACGCTGGGTGGAGATATTGAGGTGATTGCCGAGGTGTTGCCGGGAGAGAAGGCAGCGGTGATTGCGGAGCTGCAACAGCAGGGTCATTCCGTGGCGATGGTGGGAGATGGTATCAATGATGCGCCTGCACTGACCATGGCCGATGTCGGCATTGCGATGGGCTCGGGAACCGATGTTTCGGTAGAGAGTGCCGATGTGGTGCTGCTGAGCAGTGAGCTGGAGCAGGTGGAGTTGGCCAATCGCCTCTCCCAGCGCACCCTGCGCACCATTCGCCAGAACATCGGCATCTCCATTCTCTACAATATCATCATGGTCCCACTGGCGATGATGGCGTGGATTACACCACTGGTTGCGGCGATCGCCATGCCGATCAGTTCTCTGCTGGTGATCGGCAATGCGGCGAGAATCCGCAGCGAAGTGAAAGAGGGTAAATAGTCAAACCGATATTGTTGGAGTACTGGTTGTGGAAGTGATTTACATATTGATTCCGGGGATGATCCTGTTGGGGGTGATCCTGGTGCTGGTCTTGGTGATTGCCATTCGCAAGGGGCAGTACGATGATCTGGAGGGGGACGGCGCGCGCATCCTGATGGATGATGATCTGATGCCGGATAGAAGAATGCCGGATGCAGAGGAGGATGAGGGGGCATCACATAAGGAATCCCCCTGATGAATGCACCGCAAGCGCATAGCCTCGATGAGATCAAGGCGGCCAAACGCCCCCATGAGCTCTTTGTACTCAATCTGATCTTCTTCCATCTGTTGGCGGTCCCGGCGGCGTTGGCACTCGACTTCGGCTACTGGGGGCTGCTGGTTCCGCTACTTGCTTCCACCGCGCTGCTCTTCCACTATCGCCATCAGGTTGTGCAGCATGTGGACCGGGAGTGGGTACAGATCCACTGGCAGCATGGATTGCGCCGTTTTCGCTGGCTCTATCTGGGTTATCTGATTGTTGCCATCCTGATCGGGCTGGTGCGGCTGTTTGTCGAGCCGGGATCGATCGCCTTTGTTGCCCTGACCCGGGTGGCGGTGATGCCCGCGATCATTCTGGTACTGGTCACCTTTGTGATGTCTACCGCAGCGATTGGTCGTGCCAGTAGTGGAGAGGTATAACAGCCGGATTGGGGCAGTGATCCCGGGACAATAAAAAAGGCGGAAGAGCGATGCCCTTCCGCCTCTGTTGTGAGTGCAGATCGTTACCGTCTAGAACTCACCGGTAGCGGCTGAAGACATGATGGTCAACATGTTACTGTTGGTCTTGATTGCCAGTGTATAGATGTCATCCGGCAGTACGGTATTCTCGATCAGCATATCAAGATTGATGGTGACCAGCCAGTAGCGGCCATCGGTATCCTCGACCATCGCAATGCGGCAAGGCATGTAGGCGGCATAGACCACATTGTAATCGGCCATGGTACGGGCATCGGATGGACGACAGAACTGGAACACCTCCAGATGGCGGACCTTGTTACCGCGTGCAGTCAACTCTGCAGAGACATTCTGACGCCCGACGTTTTTCATGTTGAGGTCATTGGCCTTTGACATCATTGCGTCAATTGCATCCTGGGGGGTGATGCCGTCACGCAGGGCAATCTTGATGACGGACTGCTCCACATTGAAGACGCCAACACCAGGCTCCTTGGCGCTAGCTGAAGCAGAGATGAACAGTGCCATCAGCAGGGTTGAAAGGATAGTTTTCAGTTTCATGATTCAGATTCCTTCTGTCTGTAATTAGTCGTCCAGGGTTGAGAGATAGGCCACGAGATCGCGCATCATGGTCTCGTTGAATTCAGCAAAGCTGCTATCCTCAAGGGTATCCTCGCCATCATGAATACGATCCAGCGACTTGAATTCATGAAGCTGTTTCAACAGATAGCTGGTATGTTGCCCTTTCAGGGGTGGAATCTCCTTGCGTGCATTGCCGGAACCATCCTTCTTGTGACAGCGCCAGCACTCCTCCTCCTTGTACAGGGCCTTCCCCGCAGCGATGTTGCCCGGTGCATTCATGATCTGGCGGCGGTGCTCCTGAGGGACCGGCATATGTTCCAGGTAGGCGGAGATATCGGACATGTCATTATGACTCATCATATCAACCATACTGGTAATCAGCATCGGCATGTGGGCCTGACGACGTCCCTCCTTGAGCCGTTTCAGTTCGTTTTCAATGTATCCGGCAGGCAGACCAGCGAGACGGGGATAGAGATCACCGGCAACGCCCTGCATGTATTGACCGTGACAGAGGGCACAGCTACGACTCAGTTTCTTTCCATTTTCCAGGTCGGCTGCCGAGAGAGAGAAGGGCAGAAGCAGGGTAGCCGCTGCCAACAGCGTTTTTTTCATTACCATAGTTCCTCCTGAACAATATGTTGGTATTTTCCTGATGCGGAGCCACATTTGTGATAAACCGCAATTCTATATGCTACCTAAATCCTGCAAACCTGTTTTTTTGCAGGCATTGGGTGCCCGGATCCAGT
>CAYFOU010000116.1:0-9706 GCA_964344805.1 uncultured Piscirickettsiaceae bacterium
TGGATATCGAGGTGGTGCTTGGCGTAGATCGCAGCATGTTTGATTACCAGACGCAGGTTGTGTTTCACCACATTGTCCTTCAGGCGGTTGAGTGTCACCTCAAGCCGGTCGATCTCCCGCTGGTTGACGCTGAAGGGGGAGCTGGTTCCACCGCTCTGCCGGTAGGCATCGCTGTAGATTTCGTCAATCTCCTCGATCAGCGTGGGGTGGAGCATGATGTCGGCAAGTAGTTCACTCTGCTGAGCCGGATCGGAGCTGGTGTTGACCTGCTCCATCTGTCCCTTTACCAGCCCCTCTACATGGTCGAGATAGGCGTTGGTGGAGAGTGACTGCTCCAGCACTTTTCCACTGGCCAGACCGCGCAGACGGGTTCCCAGCCGGTGTGATGGAGACTCCTCATTGACCAGATCATTGAACCGCTTCAGTACCGCCTCACGGACGCCATCGATCTTCAGCTGCAGTCCGAAACGTCTGCGCTGAGTCTCGTCGATCTGCTGGAAAAGGGCCTGTTCCTCCTCTCGGCTTAGCAGCTCCTTGGCGCAGTGTTCGCGCAGCAGCGGGGAGACCTCCAGCAGCTCATGGTGTCTGGGGGAGAGGTTGCTGGCAGTGACGAAGCACTGGTCATCGTCATTTGAAAATTGGTGAGCCATTTTCTGGTTTTCTGATGGGCAGAAGAGCAATTTATCACTGTCGGTAGAAATATCAAAATTGCGCGGTTCACTCGGTGGTAAATGGCGCATGTTCACTGCTATGATCGGACCCCAAAATGACCCGCAAACAGAGGTGTTGATGTGACCACTTTCGATACAGGCCGAGGCCAATTCCCACAGGTACGGATGCGCAGAATGCGCCGCGACGACTTCTCCCGTCGACTGATGCGCGAGAACGTGCTGACCCCCAATGATCTGATCTATCCGATGTTCGTGATCGAGGGCAAGGGGCGTCGACAGAAGGTGAAGTCGATGCCGGGTGTGGAGCGGGTCACTATCGATGAGCTGCTGAAAGAGGCGAAGGAGCTGGTGGCGCTGGGTATTCCCACCATCGCCCTGTTCCCGGTGGTACCGAAGAACAAGAAGTCGTTGCAGGCGGAAGAGGCCTACAACCCCGAGGGGTTGGCGCAACGTGCGGTACGGGCGCTGAAGAAGAAGTTCCCACAGCTCGGGGTGATGACCGATGTGGCCCTCGATCCCTTTACCACCCACGGTCAGGACGGCATCATCAATGATGAAGGTTACGTGATGAATGATGAGACCGTCGAGGTGCTGATCCAGCAGGCGCTCTCTCATGCCGATGCCGGGGCCGATATTGTGGCCCCCTCCGATATGATGGACGGGCGTATCGGCGAGATCCGTTTTGCCCTGGAGGGGGCGGACCATATCCATACCCGGATCATGGCCTACTCCGCCAAGTATGCCTCCAGCTTCTATGGCCCATTCAGAGATGCGGTCGGTTCTGCTGCCAACCTCGGCTCCGGTGACAAGTCCACCTACCAGATGGATCCGGCCAACAGTGACGAGGCGCTGCGTGAGGTGGCGCTGGATCTGGAGGAGGGGGCCGATATGGTGATGGTCAAACCCGGCATGCCCTACCTCGATATCGTGCGCCGGGTGAAGGATCAATTCGGTGCCCCCACCTTTGTCTACCATGTCAGCGGCGAGTACAGCATGCTCAAGGCGGCGGCGATGAAGGGGTGGTTGAATGAAGAGGCGGTGGTGCTGGAGGCGCTGCTGGGCTGCAAGCGCGCCGGTGCCGACGGCATTCTCACCTACTATGCCAAAGACGTTGCGAATTGGTTGAAGGGTTAGACCGATGACAGACCGTTACATGGTGGTGGGTAATCCGATTGCCCACAGCAAGTCCCCACAGATCCACACCCTGTTTGCACAGCAGACTGATCAGGAGATTCTCTATACCAAACTGAAGGTGGAGCACGGCACCTTTCCCGAGGTGGTGGAGAAGTTTCGTGATGAACTCAGTGGCAAGGGGCTCAACGTAACGGTGCCCTACAAACATGAGGCGTGGGATCTTGCCGATGAGCGTTCTACTCGTGCCGAGATGGCCGGTGCGGTCAATACGTTGGTGATTCGCGAGGATGGCAGCTACTTTGGTGACAATACTGATGGTGTGGGCCTGCTGCGCGATCTGATCGAGAACAATGGTGTCACCATCAAGGAGAAGAAGGTGTTGGTGCTGGGTGCCGGAGGGGCGGTACGCGGGGTGCTGGGGCCGCTGCTGGCCGAGCAACCCAAACAGTTGACCATCACCAACCGCACCGCAGAGCGGGCCGAGGATCTGGCTGAACTGTTTGCCGATCATGGCAATGTTGATGGGGGCGGGTTTGATGAGCTGGATGGACAGCACTATGACCTGATCGTCAACGGTACTGCAGCCAGCCTGAAAGGTCAGCTACCCCCTCTGCCATTTGATCTGCTGGCGGAAGGTGCGGTCTGTTATGACATGATGTACAGCGCCAGGCCGACCCCATTCATGGTGTGGGGAGAGGAGTATGGAGCGGGCAAGGTGCTGGATGGGCTCGGTATGCTGGTGGAGCAGGCGGCCGAATCTTTCGAGATCTGGCGTGGTGTACGTCCCGATACCGCCCCGGTGATTGCACAACTGCGACAGGAACTGAACGAGGAGGAGTAGTACCCATGACTGACAAGTACCGATTGATTACCCGTAGTGACTTCGATGGTCTGGTCTGTGCCGCCATTCTGAAGGAGCTGGATCTGATTGATGAGATCAAGTTCGTCCACCCCAAGGATATGCAGGATGGCTCCGTCGAGGTGACTGATCGCGATATCACCACCAACCTCCCCTATGTACCTGGTGTCTATCTTGCCTTTGATCACCACCTCAGCGAGACGGTGCGCAATGAGAAGATGGAGAACCATATCATCGATCCCGATGCCCCCTCGGCAGCGCGAGTGGTCTACGACTATTATGGAGGGGCAGAGAAGCTGCCACGTATTGGTGAGGATATGATGGTGGCGGTGGACAAGGCCGACTCCGCTCAGTTCAGTGACGAGGAGATTCTCGATCCGGAGGGGTGGGTGCTGCTCAACTTCCTGATGGATGCCCGTACCGGACTGGGGCGCTTCCGTGAGTTCCGGGTCTCCAACTACCAGCTGATGATGGAGCTGATCGACTACTGTCGCGGCCATACCGTAGAGCAGATTCTGCAGCTGCCCGATGTGAAGGAGCGGGTCGATCTCTACTTCGAGCATGAAGAGCTGGCGATGAAGCAGATTCAGGATAACGCCACTGTGCATGGCAATCTGGTGGTGCTGGATCTGCGCAATGAAGAGACCATCTATGCCGCCAACCGCTTCCTGATCTATGCCCTCTACCCCGACTGCAATATCTCCATCCATGTGATGTGGGGCTTCCAGAAGCAGAACACCGTGTTTGCGACCGGCAAGTCGATCATTGACCGTAGCTCTAAAACGGTAGTGGGTGAGCTGATGCTGAAGTATGGGGGGGGCGGTCACAATGCGGCCGGGACCTGTCAGGTGGCGCATGAAGATGCCGAGCGGGTGCTGGGTGAGCTGGTTGAGCAGATTAACCAGGATGGTTAGGTTCCTTAGCCTTTCTGGAGCCATCTGAAGAGGGGGCTGAACAAGAAAAAGCTGAAGAGCTGTACCAGTTCAATGTTGAAGCTATATCGGGGGATATTTTGGCAAGGCTGTTTTTTCTATTACTGATTTCATCTCGGGCGTGGTCACTGGATGTTATTCCAGGACAGGCGGTTGCCCCATCTGCTGACAGGGAACTCTTTATGCTCTCGATCAGCTCGGTTGAAACCGGGGAGAAGTATCAAAATGGAAGAAACCTGGGGTTGAACACCAGGAGCGATGTTACCGCGATCTATCCTCGCTATACCCGTACCTTTACCCTGAATGATCATCCGGCCGCCTTCTATATTCAGCCAACGCTCAGTCGTATCAGACCTGGTGGTTCATTGGCAGGCAATGATAGGGCGTCTGGAATCGGGGATACCGCAGCAGCCCTGGCCTACTGGCCCTATGTGAATAGCCAGGAGAGACGCTATTTGACGTTATCTGGTTTTCTCGTTGCACCAACGGGCAAGTACGATAGCA
The DNA here is from genome assembly GCA_964344805.1 of uncultured Piscirickettsiaceae bacterium. Taxonomy (GTDB): domain Bacteria; phylum Pseudomonadota; class Gammaproteobacteria; genus Thiopontia. Next base: position 4,101 of record CAYFOU010000116.1, read on the forward strand.
ACAAGCTGATCAATCTCGGGCAGAACCGCTATAGTGCAGCCCTGCAAATGGCTTATCAGGCACCATTGACTGATCAACTGGATCTAATGGTTTCAGCGGATACCCAATGGTTTGGAGAGAATGATGATTATCGATTAACCCATCAGAAGTTTGAGCAGGATCTGCTCTATTCAGCGCAGCTCAGCCTGATGTACAACATCAACTCTACATGGATGGCAGCGCTTAGCCTCTACCATAATCAAGGGGGTGAGGGTCAGCTGAATGGCGTGGATCAGAATGACAAGATTGATCGCAAGCGCTACCAGCTGGCGTTGAGCAAGGTTATGCCGACTGGCAAGTGGATCTTTCAGTATGGAAAAGATGCCAATACCGAAAATGGATTTATTGAGGAGCGGAAGGCCTTCCTGCGATATCTGATCCCACTCAAATAGAGTAAACAACAGCATTGTCAGTGAGGGGGTATAGCCTCTTCAACCAGCTGTATGATTCCTTTGAAATCGAGCTGTTCCAGATGTTGCTCGATTTTGCTTAATAGTGGATCGAGCGTCTTGTCGGCTCCTTTTGCCTCTTTGATTTTCGACTCAAGTTCAAAGATAGCGCCCTCATGAGCATAATCTGCCAACTGTTCCAATAGCTGGTTGTGATCAATATCTTCGGTATGCAGCGGTGATGAAGTGCTCTCTGGTGTTGTTGGCGCATCTTTATATTGCCATTGCAACTGTAGTAATTGACCGATGCTGGTGAGTAGTCTGGTCACAGCAATCGGTTTCTTGTGGATATCGTCAAATTTTAATGAATGGTTCCAATGATCTGGCTGGATTGCAGGAGTGGCAGATAACAGAATGGTAGGCATTGAGGATATTTGTGGGTGCCTTGAAAATGTTTTCAACAGATCCCATGCCGTTCCATCGGGTAACTGCTGATCCAGAATAGCCAGATCGAAGGGTTCATTGAGCATGAGTTGCCTGCTCTCTTCAATGGTTGCGGCACAGTGACATACAAATCCCAAATCTTCCAGCAGCTGCTGTATAAACTCCCGATGCAATGCATTGTCTTCAACAATCAGAATTTGGCGTTGAGGGGGGGTATAGCCGATGAACATATGACCATCAGGTTCAATGGGAATGTCCTGTTCATTGACCGGCTCAACATCAATGGTGAACCAGAATCGACTCCCCTGGCTGGGAGTGCTTTCAACATTTAATTGACTCCCCATCGCATGGAGGATCTGTTTGCTGATGGATAGGCCGAGCCCTAACCCTTCAGATTGTGTATTGTTGCTGCCTTGTGTAAAAGGGAGGAATATGAGCTCAAGCTCCTTGCTGGAGATGCCTTTTCCAGTGTCTGTAACCTGAAAGGTGAGGCGAAGCGAGTTGTGTAAAGAGACCTCTTTTGTGACCTGTAATGAGATGATTCCATTGTGGGTGTACTTTCCTGCATTGCTGAGTAATACCAGTAAGACTTGGCGCAGAAGACGGGTGTCGATGCTGATTGCGGCAGGTAGTCTCTCTTGTGCATGAAACTTCCAGCCATTCTGTTGCCTCTTTGCAAGCTGGGAGCCTTCTGAATCGATCTGTTCCAGAAAGGAGTAGAGGAATATCTTTTGTGGGTGAAGCGTGATTTTCCCCCGCTCTGCCTGTGCATAATCCAACAGATCATCAATCAGTTTGGAGAGGTGTTGCCCCCCCTGCTGGATACTGGAGAGATACTTGGCAGTATGGTTGTCGGATTGGCTGCGGGTGAGAAGATGTGTATAACCAAGGATATTGTGCAGCGGGGAGCGTAGCTCATGGCTCACCCGCATCAGGAGCTCCCCTTTGGTGCGGTCTGCATGCTTTGCCTTCTCTAGAGCAGAGCGCAGTTCAGCCGTTTGTAATTTGACCTGCTCTTCCAGCTGGTTGGCCGATTCGGTTTTTATCGTGAGTGCATGCTGGAGTGCATCATTCTTTTCCTGTTCCAGCAGGTCGACCCTTTTCCGGATGGCGCTCAGAAAGAGCAGTATATTGAGAATTGGGACCACGGCTACGGAAAAATTGCTTGCTGGAATCATTGGAAAAAGGCCCTTGGACTCTCCCACACGGTAGATCATGGTAAGAACAAGAATGCTGAGGCTGAGTGTCAGCATTTGAGCAGGCTGATACCTGTTCCACATACACAGTGCGGCCAGCAGGAATGGAATCATGATGGATAACAGAAACAGGGCCGGCATGAAGATGCGTATGTCCTCAAAAGGGAGCCCCAATATATTGGCTCCGAGGCAGGCCGCTTGAAAAGCCATCAAGGCATTTAGGGTATGTTTTGACCAGCTTCCAAGTAGAGACCTCAGTGGTAAAAACTCTTTAATAAACAGAGCAAGCAGCAGGACGTTGCTGTTCAGAAAGATGGAGGGGGCTCGCAGTGCCCATTCAGGGCTGTTACTCCAGAGATACAGGTAGCTATAGCCGAAATAGGATGCCTCAAAAAAAGAGAATGAGACCATTACCGCCCCCATGATGAAGTGGGAACGATCCCTGTGTAGCGGGTAGAACAGAATTGCGTAGAGACTGAAGCCCAATATGATGCCGATCGATATGAGTGCAACCAGATGCTCTTTGCGTTCACTGTTTTCCAATGCTTGTGGGGACCACAGAGATGCCTTGAAAGAGAGTGGAGTACGGGATTGAATCTGTAACAGCAGGGTTATCGATTGATTGGGCTTGATATGTAGTGGAAAGAGAATGTTGCGGCCAGGGATAGGGCGCTCTGTTGGAGAGACCTGTACGCCATTGCGGAGGATGTTGGTTTCATGACCGATGTCCGTGATATAGAGCGTTACATTCTCCAGGCGAGGGGTATCGATTCTTAAATGGCGATCTAATGGGACGGTTTCCGGATTGTGAAGGGTCACTCTTGACCAGAGTGTGGCTCCAGACAAGCCCAATGTCAGATTGTTATCAGGAATGGGCTGAAAGTATGTGGCGGTGAGTGCTGTATGCCAATCCAGGGTATGGTCAGTATCCAGAAAATACTCCATGCGCTTGGTCAGTGATAATTTTTCCATCTCAGACCAGATGTCGATGGCATTGGCTGGCTGGATTTGCAACACCAAAATACAGGAGATCAGCAATTGGTGAATCAAGGAGGGCATGGGATTACTGGTCGGAAAGATCGGGCTGCAAGCCTCCGCTCTTTCGGTAATGGCTGGGTGTCAAGCCATAATGCTCTTTGAAGGCGCTGCAGAAGGCGGCATGTGTAAATCCTACAATGGCGGCAATCTCACTGACAGGATACTCGGATTCCAGTAAAAGTTTGCAAGCCCGCTTCAGTCGTTCTTTACGCAGCCAGGTAAAGACAGGAACACCAAAATGGCGGTGAAAGATATTGGTTAATGTACGGTCGTTGGTATGAATTTTTTTTGCAAGCTCTTTTAGTGTCGGTGGGTTCTCCATATTGTTAAGGAGTAATTTGGTGGCATTCTGTAGCAGCTGTTCATTGTGGCTGAGAGGCTTTTCTTTTGTTGAGGGGGTGATGATCTCTTTGGCTGTTTGTTGGGACCTTTGATGGCTCATCAGCTGAGCCTGAATCCGCGCAACAATCTCGTCTGCATGGTAAGGCTTTACGATGTAGTCATTGCAGCCGGACTCAAATCCTTCCAGCTTGTCTGGCAGTGAGCCTCTTCCTGTCAGGAAAATGATGGGTATATTTTGAGTGGCTGGATTCTCTCTCAGCAGGCGGCACAGGTGGTGCCCATCCAGGTCGGGCATACTGATATCAAGCAGTATCAAGTCGGGAGGATGGTCAATCGCTTTGTGGTAACCATCCATGCTATCCAGTGTTGCGCGAAGGGCATATCCGCGCCCACGCAACATCTCTACCAGAAGCTTTAGTGTATCGACGTCGTCATCAATCGCAAGTATGTGATGTTTTGTCATTGATTCTATTGTTTTTGTTATCTGCCGGTGACTCATTGTGAGCGAATCATCTTCAGGTTACTTGAAGTTTAATGTCTGTAAAAGCAGAGGGAATAAGATTTCTTTTGAGAGAAAGTAATCCTCGTTTAGGAGGAAATAGGGCAGCTGAGTTGGTCGTACAATTCGATGGACTGGAATTGTGGGCGTTATATTTCTTAGAGGATAATAAATAGATGGGAAAGAAACAGAGCCAGGGAAATGCTGAAACTGTAACCATTACTGGACAAAGTGGCTTTGTTGTACGTATAACTGCTGCAGGCATAAGTGTGCAAACTGCATTGATGATTGATAATAAACAGGTAATTGAAAATGTACCTGCAGTGTTTCCAGATGCAGATTACGCTTTTTCACAGATTGATGAGTTAAGAAAGTTGGTATCACAGCATTTTTCAAAGGCGGCTCAAATTGGAGGTCAACTGCTTGAGCAACAGGCGGATCTACCCTCAGATGATACATTGATACACTGAATTTACTCTGGGTGAAGTAGTTGAATGAATGTCATGAAGTGACCAATACACCCATTTACGTATGCGTATTATGAATAAGGTGGGGCTTAATATAGTTTTGCTTGCATTGTTTCTGGTTCAGGCTGCAGAAGCTGCAACCAACCAAAAGCTCTGCTCCCAGCCAATGGTGATCAAGCAGACCTTCTCTGCGGTCGGTTACGGCAGTAGCAAGGATCAGTTTGGTCGCCTTACTTCAAGCAGCCAGAAGGCAATGCGTGCGGCCCGTATCAACGCCTACCGTGCCCTGAGCAAACAGCTCTATGACTACCGTTTTGACGGTACCAACAGTATTGCCTCGATGATCAAGCAGCATCCTGCACTGCGAGGAAAGATCAAGGCGATGGTGCAGGGGGCCAAACAGGTGGGGGCCAACCGGGTAAAGGATGGCCTCTATGAGGTGCAGATGGAGCTGGTTGCTGATCGCAGCTTCCAACTGCGTACCGAGTGCCCCAAACCGATCTCTACCACCCCATGGCAGCAGTCACTGATCATGGAGGGAGAGGGGAAATACCGGGAGGCGCGTGCAGCTCTACAACCGCTGCTCAACCAGCCGTTGCCAAAGGCCGATCGTGAACTGCTATTCCTGCGTATGGGTTGGCTCTACCATCTGACACTCGAATACAACAAGTCGATTCGCCATTACCAGAGTGCGCTGAAGACCAACCCCGGCTCAATGGATGCGCGTCTTGGTATCCTGTTGCCACTGCTGGCGCAGCAGCGTTGGTATGAGGTAGAGCGCTATGCCAATCGAGTGCTGAAAGATTCCCCATGGAACTATCTTGCCCATGTTCGGCTGATGATTGCCGAAGAGGGGATGCAGAAGTGGCGGCGACTGGAGGCCCATGCCCGCAAGCTGAGCGAGCGTTATCCGGGGGATGTGACGGTACTGGTCTATCTGGCCCGAGCACAGATCTGGCAGGGCAAACAGAAAGAGGCGAAGATGGCCTACCAGCAGGTGCTGCACCGTTCACCGCTGCATGTTGAGGCCAACAACTTTATCAGGGTAAATTAGACTTGCTGGTGAAGGTGATCGGGCAGCCGCTCCTGAGCGGTGACCACCTGTAGATTCTCGGCAGCGCGCACCAGAGAAACCTGCCGGTCCTCCTCTTCACCATGAATCAGCACCACATTGGGGCGGTACTGAATAAAC
>CAYFOU010000117.1:0-9519 GCA_964344805.1 uncultured Piscirickettsiaceae bacterium
TGGGCAAAGTGGCTTGATGTGTTCATCGGTGCACTAAACCCGACAGGCTCCTAGTCGGTGTCTAGAACGGGAACTTCCCACCGCCACCCGGCATGCCTCCTGGAAATCCACCTGGCATCTTGCCAGCCATTCCCTGCATCATTCTCGCCATCTTCCCCCCCTTCATCTTCTTCATCATCTTCTGCATCTGCTTGAACTGCTTCAGCAGCTTGTTGAGATCCTGAACGGTGGTACCGGAACCCTGGGTGATGCGGCGTTTGCGTGAACCCTTGATCAGATCAGGATAGCGGCGCTCCTTCGGGGTCATTGAGTTGATCATCGCCTCCATCTTGACGAACTCCTTGTCATTGACCTGATTTTTCACCTTATCGGGGACATTGGCCATCCCGGGCAGTTTGTCCAGCAGCGAGGCAACCCCGCCCATCCCCTGCATCTGCTGCAGCTGGTCGCGGAAGTCCTCCAGATCAAAACCTTTGCCCCCCTTCTGTACCTTCTTGACCAGCTTGCTGGCCTTTTTCTTGTCGACCTTGCGCTCCAGCTCCTCGATCAACGAGAGGGTGTCCCCCATTCCCAGAATGCGGGAGGCGATACGCTCCGGGTGGAACGGCTCCAGTGCATCAAGCTTCTCCCCCATACCGAGGAATTTGATCGGCTTGCCGGTGATGTGGCGTACAGAGAGCGCCGCACCACCACGCGCATCACCATCCGCCTTGGTCAGCACCACACCGGTCAGCGGCAGCGCATCATTGAAGGCCTTGGCGGTGTTGGCGGCATCCTGACCGGTCATGCTGTCGACCACAAACAGGGTCTCGACCGGCTGGATTGCACCATGCAGGGTCTTGATCTCCCCCATCATCTCCTCATCGACATGAAGACGACCGGCGGTATCGAGGATCAGCACATCAGCAAACTGCTTCCTCGCCTGATCGAGCGCTGCATTGGCGATATCGACCGGCTTCTGTGAACCGTCACTGGGGAAGAAGCTGGCACCCACCTCATCCGCCAGAATCTTCAACTGCTCGATCGCCGCCGGGCGGTAGACGTCGGCACTGGCCACCATCACCTTCTTCGACTCCCGCTCCATCAGGAAGCGGGCCAGCTTGCCGACACTGGTGGTCTTACCCGCACCCTGCAGGCCCGCCATCAGAATCACCGCCGGGGGCTGGGCACGCAGATCCAACGACTCGTTGGCCTGCCCCATGATCGCTTCCAGCTCCGCCTGCACGATCTTGATCAACGCCTGTCCCGGAGTCAGGCTGGTTGCCACCTCCTGACCGACCGCACGCTCTTTCACCTTGGCGATGAATGCCTTGACTACCGGCAAGGCAACATCCGCCTCCAGCAGCGCCATCCGCACCTCACGCAGGGCCTGACTGATATTCTCTTCGGTCAAACGCCCCTGCCCACGCAGGTTCTTCAAGGTTTTATTCAGGCGATCGGTTAGATTTTCAAACATGGCAGCTCTTCTTTTAACAACATTCAATGAAAGGGAAATTATGCCTCAATCCTGCTGACGAATCTGCCTTGATATGCCATCATCTTCGCATCCCATAAATTGAAGGAAACGAGATGAGCTACACCCTCACCGGCACCATTGCCTCCCTCCTCTATCTGATTGCTGCCATCGGCCTGGGTCGGCTGCTGGCACAAGGGGTCTCCTGCTTTGACCACCCCCGCAACGAGATGAAGATGGTCGGGGCCGCCGGACTGCTGCTGCACACCCACGTACTCTACGCACTGGTGGTCGAACAGTGGGTCAGTCTCGGCTTCTTTCATGCGCTATCAATCACCGGCTGGCTACTGGTACTGCTGCTGCAGGTTACCTGGATCTTCCGCCCGGTGGGCAATCTCGGTGTGGTTATCTTCCCGGTCAGTGCGGTTACTGTAGTGCTGCAGATGCTCAATCCAGAGTCGATTCAGCAGACCGCCTCCTCCTCCCTCGATACCCACATTCTATTGTCAATGGTCGCCTACAGCCTGTTGGCAGTGGCCGCACTGCAGGCGATTCTGCTGGCCGTACAGGAGCAGCATCTGCGCAACAAGCAGCCCGGCGGCTTTATCCGCGCCCTGCCCCCGATGCTGGAGGTAGAGCATCTGATGTTCCAGCTGGTGCGTGCCGGTATGCTGGTGCTGACCATGGCGCTGTTCAGCGCCATCCCACTGGTGGAAGATATTGTGGTTCAGCAACGTGCCCACACTGCCGTACTCTCCATCATCTCCTGGCTGATCTTTGCCGCCCTGCTCTGGGGACGTCACCAGTACGGCTGGCGTGGCCGCACCGCAGTACGCTGGACCCTGGCCGGTTTCATCGCTCTCTTCCTCAGCTACTTCGGTAGCCGCTTTGTGGTTGAATTTCTGGTCTCATCTCCTGCGGTCTAATCGGCGATGAATGATATCCCTACGGAGATTCTCGCCGGGATTCTCCTGCTACTGATCCTGATCTCCGGCTTCTTCTCCGGCTCCGAGACCAGCATGATGGCGATCAACCGCTATCGGCTGCGCCATCTGGCCCGGATCGGCCACCGCGGGGCCAAGGCGGTATCCAGCCTGCTGGAGCGCCCGGAGCGGCTGATCGGACTGATTCTGCTCGGCAACAACTTCGTCAATATCCTCGCCTCGGCCATCGCCACCATCATCGGCATGCGGCTGTTCGGCGATGCCGGTATCGCCATCGCCACCGGCGCCCTCACCTTCATCGTGCTGATCTTCGCCGAGGTGACCCCAAAGACCATCGCCGCCCTCAACCCGGAGCGCTTCGCCTTCCCCGCCTCCTTTATGCTGATCCCGCTGCTGAAACTGCTCTATCCACTGGTGCAGCTGATCAACTGGATCACCAATCTGGTGCTCCACCTCTTCGGCATCGACATCACCCCGGAGCAGAGTGACCACCTCTCCCGTGAGGAGCTGCGCACCGTGGTCAAGGAGGCGGGCGGACTGATCCCGCAGAAGCATCAGGCGATGCTGACCAGCATCCTCGATCTGGAGCAGGTGACGGTGGAGGACATCATGGTCCCCCGCAACGAGATCATCGGCATCGATATCGAGGATGAGTGGGAGACCATCCTCAACCAAATCACCCTGAGCCAGCACACCCGCCTGCCGGTCTTCCGCGACAACACCGAACACCTGCTCGGCATCCTTCACATGCGCGACGCAATACACCTCCACGCCAGTGAGAGCGACGACAAGTCGGAGCTGATCAAGCTGCTGCGCAGCCCCCTCTTCATCCCCGAGCAGACCACCCTCAACAGCCAGCTGCTGCAGTTCCAGCGCTTGAAGCGGCGGATGGGGCTGGTGGTTGACGAATATGGCGACATTCTGGGGCTGGTGACGCTGGAGGATCTGCTGGAGGAGATCGTCGGCGAGTTCACCACCGATGTCTCCGACACCATCCCCGAGGTGCAGCTACGTGAGGATGGTGCCTATCTGGTCGCGGGGAGCGCCAATCTGCGTGATCTGGAGAAGAATATGGGGTGGGAGCTGCCACAGGATGGCCCCAAAACCCTCAACGGGCTGATTCTGGAACATCTCGAAGACATCCCCGAGGCGGGCACCAGCATGATGATCAACGGCTACCCGATCGAGGTGACCAGCGCCTCCGACAACCTGGTGCGGCGGGTGGTAATCTTCCCGCAACTGAGAAAAGAGTAGCGGAGATTCTGATGACAACACCGATCGAACAGGCAACTACACTGCAACAGGTGATTGAGGCGGTAGAGGGCTCCAACTACCACACCCTGCTCCCCGGCCCGATGCCGCATAGCGAGAAGCAGCTGTTGCTGGCCGCACCCAGTGCCGCCGCCTTCTGCCTCAACACGCTGGAGGGGTGGCGGGCACAACCCCACAGCGAGATCCATCTGCTACTGCTCAACCCGAGCCCTCTGGATGCAGTGGATCAGGGGCGCTCCTGGGGGATTCTCCCCTTCCTGCTCGATCTGCCGGGGCTGGTTCCGATCCATCTCACCATTGTTGGGGAGAACGTCGAGCTGGCCAGCTCCAGCGCCCACAGCGAAGAGTTGCGTGGCATTCAGGTTCAGCAGCACGCTCAGGCCCCAATCAAATTCCTGCTGGACCATCCTGAATACCGGGCCGATGCCGCCTTTCTGATGCATCCCGCTGCCGACTTCTCGGCTGCCAGAAGCAGTGCACTGCGTGAGCTGCAGCAGCGGGAGATCCCGCTGTTTGGTACCAGCTTCAGTGGTGAGGAGTACCAGCAGCTGGAGCAACATCTGCAGCAGCGCGGCATCGCCTCAATGAGTTGGTCACTACCCAACCCCTTTGCACTCGCCCTCCAGCAGTTCAACGACGCCAACACCCACTGGGCCGATACCCTGTGGCAGGTTGCTCCCCAACTGCTGGCTACCGAGGTGGATCACCTGGTCGGGGATCTGACCCGACAGACCGTGCGCAATATCATCGAAGGGGGGGAACCGGTAACCGCACAGTATCTGGCCGATCTGAATCGTGAAAGGAGCGCACTGACCGCAATGATCAACCTGCTGGGGCTGCTCGACCAGCAGAGCCGCAGCGAGCTGAGTGCCCACCTGTTCTGGATGCTGATGCTGCAGGTACGTCAGGGCGATGCGGTCGACACCCGTAACGAGCTGTTGCAGGTGATGGCCAATCTAGGGTGGATCGGTGCGGCTGACCCGCGTCCTGAATAGGTTAGGGGGCGCTCTTAAAGGTAGCTCGAGTAGAGCGGCGCCATCTGCTCCAGCCAGTTCTCGTCAAAGGTGCTCTCTCCCAGATGAGCCAACACATCGAGCCCGATCAGCGCATTGATATTGGCATCACGACAGCCGATGGTCTGCAACCGTTTGGAGAAGCCTTCATTCACCTGATAGATATCCCGATAGATGGCTCGCAATCCGGCCAGATCAAACTCCGGCTCCCTTCCCTGCTGCATACGGATCAGCTGTCCCACCGCATAGCTGGCGACGGCACGGAAAAAGGTCTCATCCAGCGTGGCAAAGGGGAGATGGGTGTAGGCCATTGGGCGTAGTTTGTCGAGATAGGGGCAGCCACTGGTCGCCATCACCAGCCCCATCATCGCCCGAATCCCCTGCTGCAGATCGCACTGCTTCACCACCTGACGATCATGCATGGTAACCGTGATCTCCACCTCGGTGTAGGAGAGGTCCTGCTTGAATGGATCGACCAGACTGCCGAGATTGGAGGCCACCGGGCACTCCACCCCCTCCCCGGCCTCCAGCTCACACCCCTCACACTGGTGACAGGAGAGTGCCATCCACGGCTCATGAACCACCGGCAGCGTGGCGGGGTCCAGTATCAGATCCTGATCACAGAACTCCAGATTGAAGGTCTCTACCCGTTTATCCTCAAAGCGGAACTGGTACTGCACATCCATGTGACTACTCCCCCGTGGGTATAAAAAAGCTTATCAAACCACGGGAGCGCAGCCATCACAATCGCTATTTGCGAATCCCCTCGATACTAAAGAAGAGCTCCACCTGTCGCGAGGCAGGCCCCAGGTCATAGTCAATCCCCCACTCCTTCAGCGTCAGGGTGGTCGTGCCCTCAAAACCGCGACGGTAGCCGCCCCAAGGGTCCTTGCCGTGACCGACATGAGCCACATCAATTACGATCGGTTTGGTGACACCATGCAAGGTCAACTGCCCACTCAACTTTGCCTTGCCGTCGCCCAACGCCTCAAAGGCGGTGCTGTTGAAACGGGCCTGCGGATAGCGATCCACATGGAGGAAGTCTTCACTGCGCAGATGCTTGTCCCGTTCGGCATGGTTGCTGTCGACACTGGCGACATCGATCTCGATCTGGACCGAGGCCTTCGAGGGGTGCTGCTCATCGTAGCTGAAGTGACCACTGAAAGTATTGAAACGCCCCAGCAACCAGCTGTATCCCAGATGGTTGATGCGGAACTGGATAAAGGCATGCGCCCCCTTGGTATCGATCACATAATCGGCGGCAGAGGCCAGCGTACCGGTAAAGGCCAGCGCTGCGGTGAGCAACAGGGAGGTGAAGGTTTTTCTTTTCATACAGAGACTCCTTGGTTGGTGGATATTGGTTAATCGATGCCCAACATCCGTTTCAGTGTGGTATCACGATCAATAAAGTGGTGTTTGAAGGCGCCCATGGCGTGGACCGCCACCAGCCCCATCAGGCTGTAGGCAATCCAGCGGTGCAGGTCACCACTGATCTCCTCCTGCTGTTCCACAAACTGGAACAGTGCAGGGACCTCAAACCAATTGAATACAGTGATGGAGCGCCCATCGGCGGTAGAGATCAGGTAGCCACTGAAGAGCAGCGCAAACAGTAGCAGGTAGAGCAGGCGGTGGACCCAGTGGGCCGCCGCCCTCTCCAGCATGGTGTGGCTGGAGAGTGGCTCCGGTACCCCATCCAGCAACCGCCAGCCAATACGCAGCAGCAGTACCAGCAGCAGAGAGAGCCCGATACTGCGATGGAGATCAGGCGCAGTACGATAGAGTGGATCATAATAGGTGAGGTCCACCATCCAGCTTCCCAGCAGGAACATGCCGAACACGGTGAGTGCAACCAGCCAGTGCAACCCGATACTGACCACGCCCCATCGCTCTTTGCTGTTGTGCCAATGCATTCTGATCACCCCTCTTCCCTATAAATCTAAGACGAAAAGAGTGTAGATCCAGCAAATATTTTGCACTAGATCAAAAAAACAGAATTGATTATCTCCTTTTTAGAGACAATCAGAAAAATAGAGGGGAATTAACCGCTATTGAATTGCGCTCAGCGCCTCGGAGAGACGTGACACCGCCACCACCTCAACCCCATCAATCGGCTTGCGCGGGCGGTTGGCCTTGGGCACGATGGCGCGGCTAAAGCCATGCTTGGCCGCCTCTCGCAGCCGCTCCTCCCCACCGGGGATCGGGCGCACCTCCCCCACCAGCCCCACCTCACCAAAGACGATGGTCCCCTCCGGGATCGGACGGTTGCGCAGACTGGAGAGGATCGAGAGGATCACCGCCAGATCGGCCGCCGGTTCGGAGACCCGTACCCCGCCGACCACGTTGATAAAGACATCCTGATCGTAGCTGGCAATGCCCCCATGGCGATGCAGCACCGCCAGCAGCATTGCCAGCCGGTTCTGCTCCAGCCCAATCGCCACACGACGCGGATTGGCGAGATGGCTCTCATCAACCAGCGCCTGCAGCTCGACCAGCAGCGGCCTGGTCCCCTCCCGGGTGACCAGTGTCACGGTACCGGGGACCGGCTCTTCATGGCGGGAGAGGAAGATGGCCGAGGGGTTGGAGACCTCCTTCAATCCCATCTCGGTCATCGCAAAGACCCCCAGCTCGTTGACCGCTCCGAAGCGGTTCTTGATCGAGCGGATCACCCGGTAGCGGCTGCCGCTCTCCCCCTCGAAATAGAGCACGGTATCGACCATATGTTCCAGCACCCGGGGACCGGCCAGATTGCCCTCCTTGGTGACATGACCGACCAGAAAGATCGCGGTGGCGGTCTGCTTGGCATAGCGTACCAGCCGTGCGGTGCTCTCCCGCACCTGCGCCACCGAACCGGGGGCCGACTGCAGCTCATCGGTATAGATGGTCTGGATCGAGTCGATCACCACCACCTTGGGCCGGGTCGGCTGTGCGGTGGCGAGAATCTGCTCCGCCTGGGTCTCGGTCAGCAGCTGCAGTTTGGAGACATCCACTTCCAGACGGCGGGCGCGCAGGGAGATCTGTCGTGCCGACTCCTCACCGCTGACATAGAGCACCGACATCTCTGCGGCCAGCTTCGCCATCACCTGCAGCAGCAGCGTCGACTTGCCGATTCCGGGGTCACCACCAATCAGCACCACCGAGCCCTGCACCAGACCACCGCCCAGCACCCGATCCATCTCACTGATGCCGGTGGAGCTCTGCACCTCGGCAGCCGCCTCCACCTCACTGAGGTTGACCACCTTGGCCTGCTCTCCGGCGTAGCCGGCAAAACGACCACCGGCGACCGTCTTGCTGGTCGGGGCCGAAACCACCTCGGTCAGGCAGTTCCACCCCTTGCAGGCGGGACACTGCCCCGACCACTTCGGAGAGACCTCTCCACACTCGGTGCAGACATATTCAATCTTCGACTTGGCCATCAACGCGCCTCACGCCTGACTCTGGAAGTGAGCTGGCAGAGCAGTTCATAGGAGATGGTGTTGGCATGCTGAGCGATCTCATCGACCGGCAGCCCCTCTCCCCACAGGGTCACGGTATCCCCCACTTCTACCTCTGGAAGATCGGTCAGATCGATGGTGATCATATCCATAGAAACCCGCCCAACCAGTGGTGCCCGCTCTCCCTGGATCAGCACCGGGGTACCGGAGGGGAGTTGGCGTGGATAGCCATGACCATAGCCAATCGCCACCACCCCCAATCGGGTTGGGCGCTCGGCCTGCCAGCAAGAGCCGTAACCCACGGTATCTCCCACCTGCAAGTCCTTGATCGCAATCAGCGGTGCCTGCAGCATCAATGCCGGTTTCAGCCCCAGCACATCGGCACTGCGATCTGGAAATGGAGAGCTGCCATAGAGCATGATGCCGGGGCGCACATAGTCGTGATAGACCTCCTCGTTGGAGAGTAGCGCTGCCGCGTTGCAGAAGCTGCGGGCCACCTCGGCACCGACACAGCACTGCTCAAAACGGTGCTGCTGTCTCTCATTCAACGGATGGTCCGGCTGATCGGCATTGGCAAAGTGGGAGAGCAACACCACCCGCTCCACCGAGGGGTGTGCCTGCAACCGGGGCAGCAGCACCTCAGCTCGCTCCGGAGTAAAACCGAGCCGTCCCATCCCGGTATCAATTTTTAACCAGATGGTGATCGGCCGCTGCAGTCGGGTAGCCTCCAGCAACTGCCACTGCTGCTCGGAGTGGAGCACGCTCTGTAGCTGCAGTTGAGCCGTCGCTGCCAGCTCCTCTCCTCCTTCAAACCCCTCCAGCAGCAGGATCGGCTTGTCGATATGGGCCTGCCGCAGTCGCAGCGCCTCATCCAGACAGCCGACTGCAAACAGGTCGGCCTGGTAGAGGGCATGGGCTACCGTCAGGAGATTATGCCCATAGCCATCGGCCTTGATCACAGCAACAATCCGGGTGGTTTCCGGCACCGTCTCCCGTACCCGCTGCAGGTTGTGCTGCAACGCCTCCATATCGATGGTGGCAGTAACTAAACGGCTCATGAACCGTAATCTGGCGGAGGGCTCATATAGGTAGGTGCCAAATTCTCAAAGCGGGTAAACTCACCCTGGAAGGCAACCTTGACGGTACCGATGGAGCCGTGACGCTGCTTGCCCAGAATCACCTCGGCCACACCACGGTCCGGGCTCTCTTCATTGTAGACCTCATCACGATAGATGAAGACGATGATATCGGCATCCTGCTCAATCGCACCCGATTCACGCAGATCCGACATCACCGGACGTTTATTGGGGCGCTGCTCCAGCGAGCGGTTAAGCTGAGAGAGTGCAATCACCGGGACGTTCATCTCCTTCGCCATCGCCTTCAGCGAGCGGGAGATCTCAGAGATC
>CAYFOU010000118.1:0-9339 GCA_964344805.1 uncultured Piscirickettsiaceae bacterium
GGCACCTGGATGCCGGTTAAGATAGGGCGGTGTCCATTCCATCTGAATAAGTCTGGGCACTATGGGCGTTAGACATTTACACATGACTTGTTCAGGGGTTCCTTAAGCTACATTTTCCCACTCCAGAGTCTGTTGCTCATAATCGTTGGGGCTCATGTACCCAAGGTATGAGTGCAGGCGATTACTGTTGTACCACATGCTGATGTGCTTCATAGCAACTTTGGCAGCTTCGCCACTGGACTTGTTCCTGTTTCGGACTCCCAAAGAAGTTCTCAACTACCGCATTATCCCAGCAATCCCCCTTGCGGCTCACACTTCCCTTGATTCCATGCACCACTCAAGGCTATAACGACACACTATCGGATATAGTCGAACAGGGACATCCCCTGAATCTTGGTATAGGCCTGCTGCGCCGCCTGCATCCCCACCTTGTCGATATTGAACTGGGCGATGGTCTCGGCATAGTCGACATCATTGACGCCAGAGAGACTCTCTTTCATCTTGTCCATAAAGCCCTGCTCTACATCACTGTGACGCTCAATCATGTTCATCCGTGCACCGATCTTGGATTGGACGGTCAGCACCCGATCCAGCCCCTGATCCAGATTGCCCAACAGGCCATCCTTCGAGGTTACACCAGGATTGGCTGGGTCCGCAGGATCCATCCACTCAATCAGCTTGCCCAGCGTGGAGAAGAGATCATCCCCTGTGGTCAGATCACCAAACACATCGACACCACTGTCACGCACTACGGTCTTCTGACCGATACCGAGCTGAATCTGGCGTTGGGCATCATTGCCGTCAAAGGTAACGGCTGCCGACTGAGGATCGGTACTCTTGAAAGGACCCGGTGCAGTAGGCGCCTTGGAACCGGCAAAGATGTACTCTCCATGCTCATCACGGATATTGCCCAGATTGAACACCGCCTCACGAATCTGGCGCAACTCCATCGCAATCGCCTTGCGGCTGGAACTGGAGTTGGTGTCATTGAAGCTCTGGATCGCCAGCTCACGGGCTCGCTGAACATTTTCGGTGATACCATTCAGGGTCGACTCCTCAAAGGCGAGTGCAGAGTTGGCCATATCGGCATTGCGCAGATGCTGTTCAGACATCGCAATCGACTCTTTCAGATTGAGAATCACGGAAGAGTTGACAGGATCATCCGAAGGGCGCAGCACCTTGCGACCGGTTGCCAGCTGCATCTCCGTCTTGCTCAGGTCCGCCTGTTTGTCCAGAATGGCGGTGACCCCCTGCTGTTGCATGCTAATGGTTGCGATACGCATCGTTCTACTCCTGATCCAAATTAACCTTTACACCGCATTCAATACTGCCTTGAACAACTCATCAGCCATTGAGATGACGCGAGTTGCCGCCTGGTACATCTGTTGATACTTCATCAAGTCAGCCGCCTCCTCATCCAGATTGACCGCTGCATTGTTGTCTCTTGCTGTCTGTGCATGTTGCAAGATTGATTCCTGCGCGATGCGATTGACATCTGCATAGTGGGCCTGAACACCAATCTCGGAAACCAGCTGCCCATAGCTGTCCATCAAACCGGAGGTTGGAGTGCCATCCGCACTGGCAGTCATCATCTTCTGGGACTGCAACTCAATCATCTTCAGTACATTGCTGTTGTTACCTGATTCATTGGCCTTGTCCGCTGCCGCAATGGAGTTGATATTGTCCGCACTGATCGCCATCTCGATATTCTGTGCCGCCTTGCGGGTTGGCTGTACGCTGATGCGATCCCCCTCAACCATCAAGCCATTGACAATATTCAACTGGAACACCAGGCCATCATGCTGTACACCACCACTGGTATTGGGATCCAGCAACTTGGTCTCCTCGGCTGCGTTCAGTACACGCTTCTCATTGGTACTGGTATTGGTGATGGTGTACTTGGAGCCATCAAAGGTAAGCTCATAATCATCGGTGGTCATCTCCTTCATCGCGGTACCGACCATGCGGTAGGTGCCATCACTCAGGCCAAGTGCAGAGATATCACCACCACTCTTGGTGCTGACCTCAATATTGTCCCGGGAGATCAGGCGAATCTTGTCACCATCCACCACCTCGGCAGAGACTTTGGTCTTGCTGGACTGCACGTTGATCTGAGTGGCAATATTGGCCGCAGTATCCGCACTGGTTGCCCCGGCAGCAGCATCCCCAATCAGAAAACCGTTCAGTACCAGCCCGGTGGTATTGGTATTGGAAACGGAGCCGGTTACCAGTTCACCGTTGTTCATGGGTATGGAGACATTGAGCTGAGCCGCTGAATTGGTCTCGGACACCACACCATTGAGCTGCATCATGCTGATGCCGTTGGAGGTAGTGACAGTCCCCATATCGAAGAAGTCCTTACCGGTATCACTCTCGCCACCCAGGCCAAAACCACCACGGTGGTGAGCATTCAGGGTTGCAGAGAGGCTGATCGCAATACGGCCCAGTGAATTCTGTGCAGGGTTCATGATCTCCTTGGTGAAGTCGACGACACCACCAGCACGACCACCCTTGATCGCAGAGGTGATATCGATGTTGTGGTTGCCCATCTTCATGAAGAGCTGCAGGCCATCGCCCCCCCTGTACTGAGTATTGCCCAGGGTCAGCTCATTGAAATTGCTTCCGGCCACCAGCGCCTGCCCTTTACCGATGAAGATACTGGTCATTGGCCCCTGCTCCACTGCAGTTACACCAATATACTCGGACAACTCCTTGATCAGCAGATCACGCTGGTCCAGCAGCTCATTGGGCTGGTTGCTGTGACCATTACTGCCAGAGGAGGCATCGGAGATGCGTGCATTGAGATCCGCCAGCGAGCGGCTGATACCGTTGACCTTCTCGACAATGGCGCTCATCTCTTCCATGGTCTGATCACGTACCGTCTGCATCTCACGGTACATGGTGTTGAAACGGCTGACCAGTGCCTCACCCTCACCCTGTACTACCTGGCGTGCTGGCAGTGAAGAGGGGGAGCTGGCGAGATCCTGCATCGCATTGAAAAACGAGGTCATCGCTGGAGTCAGCCCCATCTCTGGATCTGCCACAATCTCATCCACGGTAGAGGCATACTGATAGTAGCTGTCGTAGTGGTTGGCGCTGGAGGTTGCTGTATTGAGGTTTGCAGTCAGGAACTTGTCGTAGGTACGAGCCACTTCAACGGTCTCAACACCGTTACCCATGAAACCGGCATGGGTCTGCATGGCATCAGACATGGTCAGGTCTGCGCGCTGTCTGGAGTAACCATCAACACCCACATTGGAGATGTTGTTACTGGTTACCGACAGTGCGGTGCGGTAGGCCGCCAGTCCAGCTGTACCGAGTCCGAGTATTGATGGTGTAGTAGACATGATCTTGAATCTTTTTTGCTATCTTTCCTGTAGCAGATAGAAGCACTAATCATGCCAAACAATATTTTCTCTTTATTTTCGCATACTTACCTGATATTTTGCCGCTCTAAAACAGCATTTTAAGAGGCAAACGGCAAGGATTGCCGAGAGAAACCTGGGAATTAGGGAATCTCTGAATAAGTCTGTGTAATTTGAGTCGCGCCCATAGCGTTCAAGATCAAGGCGAAGATCGCAGCCAATAGCAAGCTATTAGCAAGATTTTCAACGAAGATATTGGGCGCTATGGGCGTTAGGCATTTGCACATGACTTGTTCAGAGGTTCCTTAGCCCGCTGCAGGTTGGGACGGTGCAGCCGGATTGGGCGCAGGTTTTGGCTCCTCCTTCTCCTCCTCTACAGGTGCAGCAACCACAGGTTGGGGAGCAGGGGGACGATCCTGAATGCAGTAGTAGCGTGCTCTCTGACGCTCTGAACGAAGCTGCCGAATCTTGCCCCGGGGATCCATCGTCTCACCTGCAAGGTAACGCCTCTTGTCAGCCGCATGGTAGAACATCCCCGCCTTCAGAATAATGCCATTATGGTAGGGACCTGCCTGCTCTCCAAGTATCAATTCATCAATCGTAGGCAACTCTCCCCCCTGAGAACGACAGGCCAGACGCGCCTGCAGTTGTGAGACCTCCCTTCCCTGATCGATCGGTGCCGGCAATAACCAGCGCCGCGCCTCCAGCGGATCCTGATACTGGGGAAACGAGGGGCCATAGAGATAGTCAAACAGCAACTGAGCATGGCGCTGTGCAATCTTGTGCGACTGATCATTCACGGTAAAGCTCTTGGAGACCCCATCCCGCAGCCGAACCAGTGTCAGCGTTGCTCTCATCTGCTTCTGACTGAGCTTGGTATAGGTGACAAAGGCAAACACCCCGGAGACCCCCGCTTTCTGCCCCAGTTGCTGCAGTGACTCGGCCTCCAGATTGATCTCCTGCGGCAACTCGGAGGGCTTTACCCCATCATAGGAGAAGCTGAGCCGGGGATCGAGAATACGCTGCTCCTCAAGCAGACGATCATAGTGACCAATCAGTCCACTATTATAGGTACGCCAGAGACGATCCGTGGCCCGTCCCTTCATCTTGTCCACCTGTTTGAGAATCGATTTGACCACTGTGGGCTGCTGTTTTCCGGTGTGGAGATCCTTGAAGATATCCCGCACCAGCTTGTACTCCTCAACGTCCGAGGCAAAAATCAGCGGCACCGTCGGCCACACCTCGATCTTCTCCCCCTCCGGCTCCAGCAGTGAGGCGGCAATTGTCGCATGGCCATAGCCCAGCAAGCAGAACAGAATGGTCCAGACTCTTGTCACGACGGTTAGTTTGATCCTATATTGCGGTTCTGCAGATGATCCACGGTATTCACCGCCCCTTTTACATCCGTGGCCTCTGCATCACTCTTGACTCCGGCCTGACGCATCACCGACTCAATGATCTGATCAGTCAGCCCCAGCCCACCCTGAGCTGCAATGCGTTTGGCCATCTCGGTATCCTGCATATCCTGAAAGGTCTTGATCCCATTACCGGAGGTGAAGCTGCTTTCACCCACCGTAGTGCGCATGGTCTTCAACATCATCTGCACAAACAGCGCCTCAAACTGCTCAGTGGCTTGCCGCAATGCTGCATCCTTGTCGGTTTGACCCAGCACTTTGATCTCATCCAGCGTGCGATTTTGCTGACTGGCCCCCATCACCCCCTCAATCGAGGCACTGACACCAGAAATAGCGGTTGAATCCAACACAGGGCATCTCCTTTTATAGAGTATATCGTTGTTTGATCCCCTCTGCCGATTGGCGGAAAAAACTGCCTTAATTTCGACACGGGCGCTCTACCCCAGATCCATGCAATTAATTTGCCAATCCCATAATTGAAAAAGCGCGCCAACCGGGATTCGGTTAACGCGCCTTTGAGATTCAAAAATATCCGGTGATTTAGAGCACAACCAGTTGCGCCTTCAGTGCACCGGCCCGCTTCAGTGCCTCAAGAATGGCCACCAGATCACCCGGTGCAGCCCCCACTGCATTGACCGCATCCACCAGTTGATCCAGCGATACCCCACCATCAAACAGGAACATCGGATTGGTCTCCTCCTCCACCGCAATCTCGGAATCGTTACGCACCACCGTCTCACCACCGGCCAACATATTGGGCTGAGTAATCTCCTCCCCCTCCTTGATGGTAACCACCAGAGAACCGTGGGTAACCGCCGCAGGACTCACCTTCACCTGATTGTTGATCACCACGGTACCGGTACGGGAGTTGATGATCACCTTGGCCGCTGCCGCTGCCGGGGAGACCTCCAGATTCTCCAGCATGGAGAGGAACTCGACATGGTGACGAGGATTCTTTGGCGCCACCACCTCAATAGAGACTGAATCGACCGCTTCCGCAGTACCTTCACCATAAAGCTCATCGATCGCATCGACCACACGCTTTACCGTAGTGAAATCATTCTGATGCAGATTGAAGGTCATCTTCCCCTTGCGCACAAACGAGGTGGGCACCTCACGCTCAACCATTGCACCCTCGGGCACACGCCCCACGGTCAGGGTATTGACCTGTACCTTGGAGCCATCCTCTCCACTAACACCAAAGCCACTGATCACCAGACTGCCCTGCGCAATCGCATAGACCTCGCCATCGGCACCACGCAGCTGGGTCATCAACAACGTACCACCGACCAGGCTGGAGGCATCTCCCAGTGTAGAGACCGTTACATCCAGCTTCTGCCCCTGCTTGGAGAAGGGGGGTAGCTCTGCACTCACCATCACCGCCGCCACATGGCCGGTCTCAATGGTCTCCCCCGGAGGGGCCTGGATACCAAAACGGCTCAACATGCTGGAGAGGCTCCGCCCCGCAAACTTGGAGTCACTGTCTCCGGTATCATTGAGCCCCACCACAAGGCCATAACCGATCAGCGGGTTATCCCGAACACCGGAGACCGAGGCGATATCCTTGATACGCTCTGCCTGTGCCTGGGAAGAGAAGACCCAGAGTGCTGCCAGCGTAAGAATCACGATAAAGAGAATCACATTTCCGGTCCTCTTGCGCGCTGGCATAGAGTGCTGCGGCTCCATTGGGTTTTCAATATGGTGCTTCATTATTCTCGTCCTTGTTATATCTATCCGCTTAGAAAGGCCAGAGGGAACTCATGAAGAACTGTCCTATGATCCCCTGAGCATTCGAGTTGGCAATCAAACCACCATTCCCTACGTAGACAATCTGTGCATCGGCCACCTGGGTAGAGAGCACCGTATTTTCCGCAGTAATATCTGCAACACGAACAATACCAGATACACGAATCAGTTCATCCCCCTGATTGATGGTCACCTGCTTCTCACCCCGCACCCGCAAATTACCATTGGGATAGACCTCTACTACCGTTACAGTAATATCACCTGTCAGCTCATTACTCTGTTCTGCAGAACCATCTCCCTTAAACTCTTTTGAGGAGGTAGTACCATTTTTAAACGCTGCAGCCAATGGATTTCCAGTAATCGCATTCAATGCAGGGATTGTTGCAGTATCCTCTTTCTTGCCAGCCGCCTTAGCCGCCTTCTTCGCACTCATCTTTTCGGTCAACTTCACCGTAATGATATCCCCGACACGACGCGCCTGATCATTGGTAAAGAGAGAGTCCTCACGCCCCGCCTGATAGATTGAACCATTGGTGGCAATCTTCTTCGGCTGAGCCGGAGGCACCACAGGCTCCCAGCTTGCACGGTGGCGCTCCGGATTGGTGACACAACCGGTCAACTGCATCCCGATCATCGCAATTCCAACCAATTTCAATACCTGTCTCATCTTATTCACCCAACTTTCTTATTATGTTCTCTGGATCAGGGTACTGATCATCTCATCCGCCTTCTCCAGCATCTTGGAACCCATCTCATAGCCGCGCTGTGCCTCAATCATGTCCACCATCTCATCGATCACCGTCACATTGGAGACCTCCAGCGCATTCTGGCGCAGATTGCCGAACCCGGGAGAGTCGGGTTCACCATAAAGTGCACCGCCGGTACGTGCCTCATCATCCTGAAAAGTATTACCACTAGCAGGCGTGAGACCAGACTTGGCACCAAATTTTGCAGTCACAATAAACTGATTCAAACTATTCTGACCGTCATTAACCTGCTCAAAGATTTCACCATTACGGTCAATCACGATCGTATTGATACCAGGACTGATACTTGCCTGAGTAGTCGTCAGTGCAATCGGTCCGGTCGGTGCTGTGGTATCCGGGGTAGCCTTCGCTGCGGTTTCACCATAAAGCTTCAGCCCTGAGGCCACATGGACCAGATTGTAGGTTCCAGGGGTGGCAGAGTCCTCCACCATATCAAAGTTACCATCACGGGTAAATACAACACCACCAGTGCCACCATTGAGGCGAGGATCCCACAGGGGAAGAAAGCCCTCACCATTGATATAGAGGTCAGTGGGATCATCAGTCACCTTGATCTCACCCTGCGTATGGATCTTGGAGACACTGGAAACGGTTACACCATGCCCCACCTGCAGCGCCGAACCACCAACCACACCATTCTCATCCTGCCCCTCACTGCCACGAACAATGGAGTAATCCAGTGATGAAAAGTGGGCCAGATCCTTCTTGAATGCATTGGTTGAGGCGTTCGCCATATTGTTGGCAATGGTCTGCACCCGGAAATCCTGTGCCTCCATACCGGTTTTTGCTACCCAAAGTGAATGAAACATTTTTCTACTCTCCTAAATTATCCGGTTACTCTCAAGATGGAGCTGGAACGTTGCGACAGGTCATTGGCAGTCTTCATCATCTTTACCTGCATCTCATACTGGCGTGAACTCTGAATCATCTCGGTCATCGCCTCAATCGCGCTGACATTACTCCCCTCAATCACTCCACTCTTCACCCGCACCTCTGCAGCAGGAGGGGCCTCCCCCCCCTCTTTCATCACAAACAACCCATCCCTCCCCTTGACCATCTGCTTCAGGTCAGGGTTCACCAGCATGATGCGGTCAATCTGGGCATGCTCCCCTTCAAACTCTCCGGTGCCATAGACATTGATGGTGCCATCCCCCCCGATTTCCACCCGAGAATCGGGTGGAATCGAGATCGGCCCCTCATTACCCAGTACCATGTAACCATCCCGGTTACGCAAAAAACCATCATTTTCCAGATCCAGCGAGCCAACCCGGGTATAACCGGTTTCACCATCGGCCCCCTGTACTGCAATCCACCCCTGCCCCTGTACCGCAATATCGAGTGGACGATTGGTGGTCTCCAGCGGTCCCGGCTGGAAATCATGCATCTCGGTGGTTGCCACCGCATAGTGGCGGGAATCATCCTCAGCACGAACCGGCCGATGCATCATCACCGCCAGATCCTTCTTGAAGCCCACCGAAGAGGTATTGGCCAGATTGTTGGCAGTGACATTCTGCAAATGGAACATTTCTGTTGCACCGGTCATTGCGGTATAGAGCATTCGATCCATAAATAAGCGTTCTCTTAGTTGGTTTTCTGACGTTTTTTAGCCACATTTCTTCTCTACGCCCTGTTTTGCAGGTAGCGTGCCAAAAGAAAACCCACAAACAGCCTTTCAACTGTCTGTGGGTAGTGGTACGCATAAGTTATTATTGTTATAGAAGTTCTGTTAGATATTCAGTACGACCTGGTTCATCTCCTTGCTGGCACTGATCATCTTGGAGTTGGCTTGGAAGTTACGCTGTGCAGTGATCAGGTTCACCAACTCCTCGGTTACATCCACTGAGGAACTCTCCAGAGACTGGGACTTGATACGACCATAAATCGACTCACCAGGCTCACCGGGGCGGGCCTCACCGGAGTCATTGGTCGCTGCCCACAGCACACCACCCTCCTGACGCAGACCACGCTGGTTGTTGAACTCAAACAGGGCTATCTTGCCCAGCTCCAGGGTATTGCCGTTGGTGTAGCTGGCGCGGATGATGCCAT
>CAYFOU010000119.1:0-2917 GCA_964344805.1 uncultured Piscirickettsiaceae bacterium
ACGAACATCAACGACGTCCTTCTGTGCGGTATCTATCGATCTCATCCTGGGAAAGGCCCACCTTTTTCAGTGCTTTCACCGCCTCTACGGCCGCTCTGGCATCGGTTGTCTCCTCCTGATAGGGGATGATTTTGGCGATGACCTTTTTATGTTTGGTGATCAGGATCTCCTGTCCTGCCTCAACTTCACGCAATACACCGGCGAAGTGGGTTTTGGCCTCGTTGGATTGGATCGTTAGCATGGCGAAGATTCCTGATCGATGGTAAGTGGATATAAACCAGTCTATACCGGTTGAAAATCAAGTCAAGTGAGGAGGCGGGATTTGTGGTTTGAGTATGTTGTTAGGGCCACATCAGAGGGGGTAGTATGATTTGAGTCAGAGGATTGGATCAGTTTCCAAATGGTTTGCGGCTGCCCACCGCGATTTGGATGCGGATGCAATCCGGAAATGCCTAAAAATCCAGGGAGGAACGAGTATGGCGATGATGGATGGCAATGAGGCCGTTGCACGGATAGCACACCAGACCAATGAGGTGATTGCGATCTACCCGATTACACCGGCCTCGCCGATGGGGGAGCTTTCGGATGCCTGGTCGGCGGCAGGACAGAGGAACATCTGGGGTGCGGTGCCGGAGATTATCGAGATGCAGAGTGAAGCGGGGGCCGCCGGAGCGATCCACGGTGCGCTGCAGAGTGGTTCGCTGGCGACCACCTTCACCGCCTCGCAAGGGCTGCTGTTGATGATCCCCAATATGTACAAGATTGCCGGAGAGTTGACCCCGACGGTGTTCCATGTCTCGGCGCGTACGGTGGCGACCCATGCGCTGTCGATCTTTGGTGACCATAGCGATGTGATGGCGGTGCGTGGCACCGGCTTTGCGATGCTCGCCTCCAGCTCGGTGCAGGAGGCGCATGACTTTGCGCTGATCGCACAGGCGGCAACGCTCACTTCGCGTATCCCATTCCTCCACTTCTTTGATGGCTTCCGCACCTCGCATGAGATCAACCAGGTAGAGGAGATCGGTGCTGATGTGCTCCATTCGATGATGGGAGAGGGGCAGGTGGAACAGCACCGCAAGCGAGCGCTGAGTCCGGATCATCCGGTGGTGCGTGGCACCTCGCAGAATCCTGACACCTTTTTCCAGCAGCGCGAGGCGATCACCCCGTGGTATCAGCGTACCCCCAATATTGTAGAGGCAATGATGGAGCGTTTTGCGCTGTTGACCGGGCGCCGCTATCACCCCTTTGACTATACTGGTGCTGAGGATGCAGAGCGGGTCATTATCCTGATGGGTTCCGGTGTTGGTGCAGTGGAGGAGACGGTAGAGCATCTGGTGGCACGGGATGAGAAGGTGGGGGTGATCAAGGTGCGCCTCTATCGCCCCTTCTCTCCAGACCACCTGCTGGAGGTGTTGCCGCAGACCACCAAGCAGATCGCCGTGCTGGACCGCATCAAGGAGCCGGGTGCCGATGGCGAGCCGCTGTTCAAGGATGTGATCACCGCACTGGCGATGCACTCGGGTGAGGGGCAGCTATGGCCACAGCCGATGCCACGGATCGTGGGAGGACGTTACGGCATCTCCTCCAAGGAGTTTACCCCAGGGATGGTGAAGGCGATCTATCAGATGCTTGGTTCAGACCTCAAACACTCCTTTACCGTCGGTATCGAGGATGATGTCAGCGGCAGTAGCCTGCAGTGGGAGGCCGACTTCCGCCCCGATGCGGCAGAGCCCCAGTTCAAGGCGCTCTTCTATGGGCTGGGGAGTGATCGCACCGTCAGTGCCAACCGCAATGCGATCAAGATCATCGGTGAGCGCTCGGACCACTATGGGCAGGGTTACTTTGTCTATGACTCGAAGAAGACTGGCGCGGTTACCGTCTCCCATCTCCGTTTTGGTACCGAACCGATTCGCTCTTCCTATCTGATCACCCCCGGTGAGGCGGACTTCGTCGCTTGCCATCAGGAGCGCTTCCTCACCCGTTATCCGATGGTGGAGATGGCGAGAGAGGGGGCGGTGTTCTTGTTGAACAGCAGCCAGCCCAAAGAGCAGGTGTGGGACTCATTGCCGCGTGCAGTACAGCAGACCATCATCGACAAGCGGCTGCGCTTCTATGTGATCGATGGGGTAAAGACCGCAGCCGATGCCGGGATGGGCAAGCGCATCAATACGGTGATGCAGAGCTGCTTCTTCGCCATCTCCGAGGTGCTGCCGCGCGAGAAGGCGATTGCGGCGATGAAGCAGGCGGTGCAAGAGAGCTATGGCAAGAAGGGAGAGGAGGTGGTGCAGAAGAACTTTGCCGCCATCGATGCCGCCATCAACCACCTCTACCGTATCGAGGTGCCGCAGCAGGCGACCTCGACCGTTGAGTTGCCGCCACCAGTGGCAGAGGATGCGCCCCAGTTTATCCGTGAAGTGACCGGGCGGCTGATTGCCGGAGAGGGAGACCAGCTGCCGGTTAGCGCCTTCCCGATGGATGGCACCTGGCCGGTGGGCAGTGCGGCGTGGGAGAAGCGCAATCTGGCGGTGGAGATTCCACTCTGGGATGAATCGATCTGTATCGACTGCGGCAAGTGCCCGTTTGTCTGTCCTCATTCCGCTATACGGAGTAAAGTGTTCGATCTTGATCATGCCAGTGAGGGGCCGGAGGGATTCCGTTATGCCCCGGTCAAGGGGAAGGAGTTCCCGGCCGAGAGCCAGATCAGCTATCAGGTGGCGCCAGAGGACTGCACTGGCTGTGGGCTCTGTGTTGAGGTCTGTCCGGTCCATGACAAGAAGAACCCGGACCACCGTGCACTCGACATGGTGCCGCTGGAGCCGGCACGGTTGGAGCAGGAGCGGGAGAACTGGGACTTCTTCCTCTCGCTGCCGGAGTATGACCGTACCCAGGTGCGCGCTACCACCCTGAAGGGGGCGAT
>CAYFOU010000119.1:2948-3274 GCA_964344805.1 uncultured Piscirickettsiaceae bacterium
CAACTGTTTGGTGAGCGCATGGTGGTGGCCAATGCCACCGGCTGCTCCTCGATCTACGGCGGCAACCTGCCCACCACCCCGTGGACGGTGACCACCGAAGGGCGCGGCCCGGCCTGGAGTAATTCGCTGTTTGAGGATAACGCCGAGTTCGGTATGGGAATGCGAGCGGCGATCGACCATCAGCTGGAAGAGGTGCGAGAGAAGCTGTCGGGGATACGTGATGTAGTGGGAGGGGAGCTTGTTGATGAGCTACTGAACCGTGATCAGAGTAGCGAGATGGGGATCCATCAGCAGCGGGAGGCGATTGAGCAGCTCAGTGAGCGTTT
>CAYFOU010000119.1:3284-5822 GCA_964344805.1 uncultured Piscirickettsiaceae bacterium
GGGCTGATTGAGGTGCTGGTACGACGCAGTGTCTGGATCATCGGTGGAGATGGCTGGGCCTACGATATCGGCTTTGGCGGTGTCGATCATGCCCTTGCCTCGGGACGAGATGTGAATATTCTGGTGCTCGATACCGAAGTCTACTCCAATACCGGTGGGCAGACCTCAAAGGCGACGCCTCTGGGTGCAGTGGCCAAGTTCTCTGCCGGTGGCAAGCGTACCGCAAAGAAGAATCTGGCCGATGTGGCACTGAGCTATGGCAATGTCTATGTAGCGCAGGTGGCCTATGGGGCCAAGGATATGCAGACGCTGAAAACCTTCCTCGAGGCGGAGTCTTATCCCGGTACCTCGATCATCATCGCCTACGCCCCCTGTATCGCTCATGGGGTGGAGCTGGGAGAGAACCACAACCGCCAGCGCATGGCGGTGGAGAGTGGCCACTGGCCGCTGTTCCGCTACGATCCGCGTAGAGAGGGGCAGGGGAAACCCCCGATGCAGCTCGACTCCAAGCCTCCCTCGATACCGTATGGTGAGTTTATGCATGGAGAGGGGCGCTTCAATGCACTGCTGCGCAGCCAGCCAGAGGTGGCGGAGCAGCTGCAACAGGAGGCGGAGCAGGAGGTGCTGGAGCGCTTTGCCCACTATCAGAGGTTGGCAGCGATTTGACGGCCTCTATATGAATTTGGATATAAAATTGATTAACCGCATATTTATGTGGGATTGTGTAACATTCTGTAATGTTTTAGTCTCTATTGGAGTGCGGTGAGGAATGGATTCAGTAGTGCAGGTACCCCATTGATGGAACAGAGTGAACGGCTACGGCCGTGGAAAATACTGGCGATAGATGATGAGCGGGTGGTGCTCGACACCTATCAGGCCATCCTTTCGACCACTGGCAGTGTACGAGAGGCGGGTCAGGAGCAGATTGAGGAGCAGCTGACCGAGCTGAACCAGCTGATTGATTTTGCCCTGGATGTGAAGGAGGCACCGCTGCAGCAGTTTGAGCTGACTACGGTGACCAGTGGTCAGGCCGGATATCAGGCGGTACTGGAGTCGCTGGAGCAGAATGACCCCTTTGCGGTGATCTATCTTGATATGCGTATGCCGAATGGTTGGGATGGACTGGAGACCGCCGAGCAGATTCGTGAGGCCGACCCACAGGTACGGATCATTCTGATCACCGCCTATAGTGACTACAGCATGACGGAGATCCGTAGCCGTATCGGAGTTGATTTTGAGTTTCTCAATAAACCGATCAACCGGGATGAGCTGATTCAGCTGACCCGACTCCATGTTCAGCTCTGGGAGCAGAGCAATCAGCTGTGTCGTTATCGTGAACAGCTGGAGCATGAGGTGGCGCAGCGCACCGCAGAGCTGCAGCTGGAGATGGAGAACCATAAACGAACTGCCGAGGAGCTGGCCCGTACCATCCACTACAAGTCGGAATTCATTGCCAATGTGAGCCATGAGATTCGTACCCCGATGAATGGCATCATGGGGTTGAATGATCTGTTGATGCGCACCGATCTGGATGCCTCCCAGCGCAGTTATCTGGAGATTCAGCGCGACTCCTCCCACACCCTGATGCGACTGCTTAATGACATTCTTGATGTCTCCAGAATGGAGGCGGGCAAGATGGAGATTGAGCAGGCCCCCTTCCTGCTGGGTGATGTACTGCATAAGGTGGAGGGACTCTTCTGTTATGGCACCGCGAAGCAGAAGGGGCTGCAATTTGAGATCGTGCGCGCACCGCAGTTGCCGGACCGGCTGATTGGGGATCAGTACCGTCTGGCCCAGGTGCTCAATAACCTCTGCAACAATGCGATCAAGTTTACCGAGCGGGGGATAGTGACGATGCGTGTGGAGGCAGAGCGGGGAGGGGATGGTCAACAGTGGATCTGCTTCTCGGTGACCGATACCGGTATCGGTATGGACAGTGAACAGCAGCACCGAATCTTTGATGCCTTTACCCAGGCCGATAGCTCCATCACCCGCAAGCATGAGGGAACCGGGTTGGGGCTGGCGATCAGCCAGCAGCTGGTTCAGCTGATGGGAGGTGAAGGGGTTGAGGTGGAGAGCACCCTGGGGAAGGGGAGCACCTTCTCCTTCTCGGTGCCGTTTGAATTGCAACAGGGAGAGCCCATCTTCTCTTCTGTCGATGCCCCTGAGAGGACTTCAAGCAGTGAGCAGTCGTTATCGATGCAGTTGAATCAGTGGAGAGCACTTTTGCAGGGAGAATTGCTGGTCCTGTGGAATGAGGCGACTGCAACCCAGGATATTGATGTGATTACCCGTCTGGCGGATCGCCTCAGAAAGGGCGCAGAGTTGCAGCAGTTTGCGGGCGTGGTCGCATGGGCCGATCAGCTACAGCGACAGGCAGAACGTTTTGATGTGATGGGGATCAAGCAGTCATTGGGTGAGGTTCAGTCACTGCTGGAGTGTAACTATTCAGCTCACCCCTGAAATCCGCCATTTCAGCGTTCGAAAATGGTCATGTATACGTATACACTCACATTTTCTGCCTTGAACTGACGAATT
>CAYFOU010000119.1:5954-9339 GCA_964344805.1 uncultured Piscirickettsiaceae bacterium
CCTTCTGGATGGCCTGACCGAGGTGGCTGACCAGATAGTCACCAACGGCCCATGTCTCATGTTGCATCATGAACAGGCTCACCTCGCGCTCGACCCCTTTGGCCTCGCAGTGGGCAATAAACTGGTCGATCCTCTTGATCTGCATCGGAATACCAAAACACATGGATACAATGATACCCTCTTTAGTTAGAGGGGGTATGTCGGGAGCAGAGGAAATGAAGAAGACACTGGTGCTGGGGCTGGGCAATACCCTGTTGGGAGATGAGGGGGTGGGGGTCCGTGTGATTGAACGGCTGGCCGCAGAGAACACACCTCCCGGTGTGGAGTGGATGGATGGGGGGACACTGAGCTTTACGCTGGCGGGGCCGATTGCCGAGGCGGATCACCTGATTGTAGTTGATGCCGCCAATCTGCAGCAGCGCAGCGGTACCGTGCAGCTCTTTGTGGATGAACAGATGGACACCTTTGTTGGCACCGGCAAGATGAGCAGTGTGCATGAGGTGAGCCTGCTCGACCTGCTGTCGATCAGTGCCCTGAGCAGCGATCTGCCGGAACATCGGGCGCTGATCGGGATTCAGCCGGAGTTTGTCGACTGGGCCGATCATCTCTCTCCTGCAGTGGAGGCAGCCGTTGAGTCGGCGGCTGCCGAGGTCAAACGGTTACTGGAGATATGGGAGCATGAGTAGTCTGGACCAGATCAAGATTGAGGTGGGGGCGATGGAGAACCGGGAGCTGGTGTACTCCATCCTGATGGAGATTGCCTCCTTGCTGGATCGTTATCTGAAAGAGGGGGAGCGAGGAGAGCTGGACCTGAAAGGTCTGCCGTTGAATGAAGCCGACCGCACGGCACTGGACCGCGTGTTGGGTGAGGGGGAGATCACCATGCAGCTCAAGGTGATGGGAGACAGCCAAATTATTGAGACCGCTTATGCCGGGGTTTGGCGGGTGATTCATCGTGATGGTGAGGGGCGTCTGGTGGCCGACCTGATTGAGGTGGCCGTGGTCCCTTCGATTGTCGCGGCCCATGCCATCGATATGAAAAAGTCCATTGACAGGCTGTGTGAATTTTCGACTCAATCACTGGGAAATAACTCTACAAAAAATTAACCGTGATCGGTTTGACATTTTCCTTTTGAGGGTATAAAAAATAGTCAGAACTTGGTTAATTAATTTACGGTATTAGCGAATGCTGTATTTTGTGGAGTCGCCCCATGAGCATTGATCGAAAGCGTGTGGAGAACGGTAACCAGAGCAGCGAGACCTTTGCCGACCATCTGGAGCGGCACGGAATCAGCCGCAGGGGATTTCTCAAATTCTGTAGCTCGATGGCGGCGGCGCTGGCGCTGCCTGCCGGTTCTGCCGAGGTGATGGCGGAGGCACTGGCGGCAGCCAAACGGCCCACCGTGATCTGGCTCTCGTTTCAGGAGTGCACAGGCTGTACTGAGTCGATTACTCGCTCCTATAGCCCAACCATTGAAAATCTGATTTTCGATTTCATCTCGCTCGATTACCACCACACCCTGCAGGTGGCCGCCGGTCACCAGGCGGAGGAGGCGCGGGACCGGGCGATGAAGGAGGCGTATGGCAAATATCTGCTGATCGTGGATGGATCGATTCCTACCAGGGAGGGTGGGGCATATTCCACCATCGCCGGGCGAACCAATCTGAGTATGCTGGAAGAGGCGGCCGCTGGAGCCGCTGCAGTGGTTGCAGTGGGCACCTGTGCCGCCTATGGTGGACTGCCGATGGCAAAACCGGACCCCACAGGGGCGGTCCCTGTAAGTGCATTGGTCACAGACAAGCCGGTAATGAACATTCCCGGCTGTCCACCGATTGGACTGGTGATGACCGGAGCGATTGCCCACTTCCTCACCTTTGGGCGTCTGCCCGAGATGGATGAGTTGGGGCGACCCAAGGCCTTTTATGGAGATAGCATCCATGACCGCTGCTATCGCCGTACCTTTTATGATCAGGGACTGTTTGCCGAGGCCTTCGATGATGAGGGGGCACGCAAGGGGTGGTGCCTCTACAAGCTGGGGTGCAAGGGGCCAACCACGCACAATGCCTGTGCCACTCTGAAGTGGAATGATGGCACCAGCTTCCCGATTGAATCGGGGCACCCCTGCATTGGCTGTTCAGAACCCAATTTCTGGGATGCCGGTAACTTCTATGAGGCGCTCTCTGTGCCTCAGGGCAAGGTGAGTGAGACCATACTGAAGGCAGGTGCGATCGGTGTGGGTGCAGGAGCTGCTGCGGCTGCGTTGAATCGGGGCAAGAAAAGTGAGGCGGTAGCCGGGCAGGAGAAGATAACGGTTGAAGATCTGAAGAAGGAGTCTTGACATGGAGGTCACCGAGCTATTGATCTGGGCACGCGGCCCCGCCTTCAACTGGGCACTGGGGATCTTCGTATTCGGCATGTTGTTGCGGCTGTTCGAGATTCTCAGTTTGGGAAGACAGCCTGATCTGGCAGCCCCACGAGGGAGCGGCGTAGGGGGGGGGATCAGAACGATCTTCAGCCGTTCCCTGCCACGACAGACGCTGTTGGCGAGTGAACCTCTGCGGATCATCAACGGTTATATCCTCCATATCGGACTGTTTATCGTGATCTTCTGTTATGGCCCACACATTGAGTTGTTCGGACTGGATTGGGGGGGATTGCCCAGCGGGGTGGTGGATGCGGTCACTGCAGTGACCATCATCTCGATGTTTGTGGCGCTGCTGCAGCGCATCTACAGCCCGGTGTTGCGGCACATCTCCACCGGTGGAGACTATCTGGTGTGGCTGGTTACGCTGTTGCCGCTGGTGACCGGCTACCTGGCCTACAACCATCTGTGGATCGACTATACCCTGATGCTGACCTACCACATCCTCTCTGTTGAGCTGTTTCTGGTGGTGGCACCGTTTACCAAACTGACCCACATGTTCAGTTTTGCACTGGCGCGCTGGTATCAGGGCTATCTGGCTGGACACCGAGGAGTGGAATCATGAGCAAACCATCCGTCCAAAAGGGCATCGACTTCATCAAGGCACAAATCGATGCGCCGATGGCGACCTTCTTCAGCGCCTGTGTCCATTGTGGTCTCTGTGCCGAGTCCTGCTCTTTCTATACCGAGAGTGGAGATCCCCGATATACCCCGATCAACAAGGTGGAGCCGATGCGCCGTATCTGGGAGCGGGAGTACACTGTGCTGGGCAGGCTCAAGGCGAAGCTGGGGATCAGTAAGCCGGTGGATGAGGAGACCTTCAAGGAGTGGGAGACCCTGGTCTATGACGGCTGCTCGCTCTGCGGACGCTGCTCGCTGGCCTGCCCGATGGGGAATGATATCACCGGCATGATTCGCAAGATTCGTGAAGGTTTTGCTGCTGCTGGCCATGCCCCCGAGGG
>CAYFOU010000120.1:0-9290 GCA_964344805.1 uncultured Piscirickettsiaceae bacterium
CGCCACCCTCCGGAGGTGGAAGTCAGGGGTTCGAATCCCTTCGGGCGCGCCATTATTCTCCCAACTTCTCTTCGCCCAACGGCCCCATTTCTCCATTCAAACCGGTCACAGAGTATCCCCAAGAGTAACCATCATCGGTTAATCTGTGGTCTGAGATTTGCTTACATCGTCAGTATTTGCACACTGCAAATAGCAGCTGAGAACAAGATCACGGTTAATAAAATGGCGGAATCCGAACAACTTACCATTGAACAGGCCATCACGCTGGCTGAAAGCGCCGTTCAACAGGGCAACTATACCCATGCACTTGAGCTCTATGAGGCGATCCTGCAACACGACCCCCACCATCCGGCCGCCATTTCCGGTCTGCAGACGCTGCAAAATGCCCTGTCACAGGGCACTTCCCAACAACAAAACCCCGTTGAGCAGCTGATCAGTCTCTACCAATCCGGGCAGATGGAGAGGGCCGAACAGGCATGCCGGGAGTTACTGAAAACAGATCCCAATGCCCTGGTTGTCATCAATATTTTGGGTGCCGCTCTGCAGGCACAAGGCAAGCTGGAAGCGGCGATTGAGCAGTATGACAAGGCTATCCAGCTCAAGCCCGATTTTGCCGCTGCCTACAGCAATCGCGGCAATACATTAAAAGAGCTGGGGGCATTTGAGGAGGCACTAAAAAGCTACAATATAGCGGTTGAACTCAAGCCTGATAACGCCGAGAGCCACTACAATCGTGGCAACGTATTGATCGAACTGAAACGGTTTGAACAGGCTGTAGAGAGCTATGATCAGGCCATCCAATTCAAACCAGAACTTGCCGAGGCCTACAGCAATCGCGGGACCGCCCTCAGTAAACAGGGACAACTGCAGGAGGCAGTAGAGAGCTACAACAGCGCCATTAAACTTCGGCCTGACTATGTCGCCGCCTACTGCAACCGGGGCAACACCCTGCAGAAACTGGAACATTTCCCGGAGGCGATCGAAGACTACAATCAGGCGATCAGCCTTAATCCAGACTTCATTGATGCCTACTTCAATTTGGGCAATGCACTTCAGGCACAGGGCCATTTTGAAGAGGCGGTATCCCACTACCACAAGGCAATCCAGCTCAACCCCGATTATCCTGCTGCCTACTGCAACTGCGGCAATGCCCTGCAAAAACTGGATCAGTGGAAAGAGGCGCTTGAAAGCTATCAGCAGGCCATTCAGTGCGACCCCCAATATACCGATGCCTACTACAACTACGGCAATGCCCTACAGGAGCTGAGACAACTGGAACTTGCCATCACCCAGTATGACAAGGTGCTTGAGATCGACCCGGAATATGCCGACGCCTACTATACCCGCGGCAATGCACTGAAAGAGCTGGGTGCCGTGGAGGAGGCGATCAAGAGCTACCGCCAGTGCCTGCAGCGCACCCCGGACAACCAATCTGCCCAACACATCCTCAATGCGATGCAGGGGAACACCAGCAACAATGCCCCTGCAGGATATGTGGAAGAGCTGTTCAACAAATATGCCAACAACTTTGAGGCCAGTCTGGTCAACAAACTCCACTACACCATGCCCACTCTACTGAGAGAGGCTGCAGCACAACAGGGGCTGCTGGATCACACCTACAACCACGCAGTGGATCTGGGGTGCGGCACAGGACTGGTGGGCGCTGAGTTCAGGCAGCACACCTCTACACTGGTCGGTATCGACCTCTCCCAGGAGATGGTGCACAAGGCAGAGGAGAAACAGATCTATGACCAGCTGATCGTTGATAACCTCATTGATGGGCTCGAAGCGACCAGAATGAACTTTGACCTCTTTCTCTCCGCAGACGTCTTTATCTACGTTGGCGCACTGTCCGATCTGTTTAAAAAGGTAAAACAGCTCGCCAACCAGAATGCTCTGTTTATCTTCTCTACCGAAGACCTCGAAGGGGAGCATTTCATCCTGCAAGAGACCGGGCGCTTTGCCCACTCCTTTGCCTACATCCAGTCACTCGCCTCCACCCACGGCTTCAAGATACTTCACCATCAACAGGCCCCTCTGAGAAAAGAGAAAGAAACCTGGATCACGGGGGGCATCTACCTGCTGAAGGTGGTGTAGTCACGACCGTAGCGCCCCCTCAATCCCCATTATCAGTCGGTCCACCTGGCGACCCAGTGCACTCCACTGCTTGTTATTAATCACATTGCAAACCTGCTCACCCAGATGGCTCAACTCGGGATAACCATAAACCGAACCGCTCCCCTTGATGGTGTGGGCAATATGGTAGAGCTGCTCATGATCCTGCTCCCGGTCTACCGTCATCAACTCCTCTCTAAGCTCACCAATCCGAGAGATGAAGATCTGTCGCAACTCATCACTAATCTCAAAATGGGCTGCCGCCGTCACTGCTGGCGGTGCATAGGAGCTGACATCTGAATCACGTTTTGGCTTCTCTCTGGAGAGCTCCACAACATCCTCCTCTTCTCTGGGGAAGTGGGCCCGCAAAATTCTGCGCAGCGCCTTCTGATCAATCGGCTTGGCCAGCAAGTCATCACAACCAATCTCCAGAAACTGCTTCTGGTGGTGGGTCATCATATCTGCAGTGTGGGCAATAATGGTTCCCTGATAGCCCAACTTGCGCAACTCCTGAGTTGCCTCAATCCCATCCATCACCGGCATCCGCATATCCATCAAAATTAACCCAAAGGCGCCGCACTCACCCATTGCCAGCCTCACCGCCTCACGCCCATTGCTGGCGATGGTCACCTGCAGCCCCATCGCCTCCAGCATGTTGCGCTCCACCAGCTGCAGCTCCGGAGTATCCTCCGCCACCAGAATACGGCCACTAAAACGGCAATAGAACTCCTCTTCCTGTGCCTCCTCCTCGGGAACCAGCACCTGCTCACTGAGCCGGAAGGGAAGCATGAAATGAAAGCGGGAGCCCTTCTCTGGTTCACTCTCCACCTCAATCCTGCCCCCCATCAGCTCTACCAGCGTAGAGGAGATATGGAGACCAAGACCACTCCCCCCGAAACGGCGTGAGATGGAACGGTCCGCCTGTTCAAACGGCTCAAACAGCCGCTGAATGGTATCGGGTGCCATACCGATTCCCTCATCCTCTACCGTAAAACAGATCCACTCCCCGGAACCATCCCGGGTAATACTGAGGGTAACCGCCCCCGACTCGGTAAATTTCAGCGCATTGCCCAACAGATTGGTCAGGACCTGACCGATACGACGCTTGTCCCCAATCAGATAGTGGCCCAACTGCAGCTCATTGTGGATCACAAAGTCGAGCTGTGCATCCTGCGCACGACTGGTGAAGATGTGGTTTAGCTCATCAATCAACGCATAGAGATCAAAGTCATCCTCATCCACCTCAAACTTGCCTGCCTCCATCTTCGACAGATCAAGAATGTCATTGACCAGTGCCAGCTGGGTACGCCCCGCAATCTCGATAGCCCGCACCATCGTCTGCTGGCGCCGATTGAGCTTTGCCAGTCCATCCCCCACCAACATCTGACTGTTGCCAATAATGGTGGTCAATGGTGTGCGCAACTCATGGCTCATCAACGCCAGAAAATCATCCTTCGCCTTGTTGGCCCGCATCGCCCGCTCCGCATTGAGAATCTCCCGCAGGTCATGCAACACCACCACCGAAGCCTGCTCCACCCCCTCCATCTCATCCAGCATCGCCCGTGAAAGGGAGACCGGAATGGTGGAGCCATCCTCACAACGCAGCATGCGCTCCTCCTCAATCAGATCCACCTGCATCCCAAACAGGCTCTCCACCGAACGTCCAATCAGACTATCCGGGGCCACCCCCACCATCTGCGCCAGCTTGGAGTTGACGCGCAGTACCCTCTCCCGCTCATCCAGCACTACCAGCCCCTCATCCATCGACTCCAGAATCCGGTCCGTCTCCTGAATCGCACACTCCAGCCGGTTGGTTCGCTCCTGTAACGCCTCTGCCAGCTCATTCACCTCTCCAATCGGGCTCGGTTCCAGTCTGTTAAGGGTTCCCTCCTCGGTAGCCGCTCGAAGCTGCTCGATCGGCTGTACCAGAGTACGGGTCTGACGGTGGACAATCCAGACCAGAAACAGCAGTGCCACCAGCGCCGCCACCGCCATATCACGCTGCAGATTGGCCACCGGCTTGAGGATCTCCTCTCGATCCTGTTTCACCACCACCGCCAGCTGCAGTTCCGGCAGCCAGGTCCAGACCGCATAGATCGGCACACATCCCTGATCCAGCATCCACCCCTCACCACTGCCCCCGGCCAGCGCATGGATCACCGGGAAGCGTTCCGGTTGTTCCATCCGCAACCGCCTGCACTCGGCATCCGGCTCACGCGCCTCATATTCACGAAAGTGGTTGATAAAGTTGACCTCGGAACCGGGACCACCGCGCCGCTGCGCCACCATCACCTCACCGGTCTTGCCCAATCCACTATAACTCTCCAGCAGACTGCGCAACCGTTTCAGTGAGAACGGGCGCACCATGATCCCCACCATCTCCCCCTCCTGTCCTGGGAAGTTGGAGAAGAGCGGAATTCCCATCAATACTGTCGACTCCTCCACCTGCTCGATCTTGCCATACTTGGAGATCACCAGCTCCTGCTCCTTCTGCACCTTCTCAATCAATCCAGAGAGGATCGTCACCCCATAAAAACCCGCTGCGGTCAGATCAATACCAATCTCCTCATCCATTGGGCGCAGCGAAAAGACCAGCTCCCCCTCAGTCGTCACCAGAAAGAGGTCATCCACCCCCTGGGTACTCAGCAGCAGTCGATAATCCTCACGAAATGCCCCACTCGCCAGCTGATAGCGCCTGCTCTCTTCCCCAACACGATAGAGATCAAACAGCTCCTCTGCCGCCAGTTGAATCCCGGCACTGCTGGCGATCTCCTGCATCCACGCCTTCTGCTGCGCAAAGAGGTTGAGAATACGCGCCTCACGGAACTCGGCATGGTAGAGCAGCGCATTTTTCACATGCTCGGTCAACGATTTGTTGGAGATCTGGTAGACCACTCCCCCTACCGCGATCACCGAGATCAGCAGTGCAATCAGACTCCCCTTCAACTGATAGGAGAAAAAGGAGCGCTCTCTGCGCTCATGTCGCTGTGGATACTCTATCATCGTCGCCCCCGCTCGCCTCTATCCACTATCCCATCTATTTTCTATCCATTTTACGAAACGAGATCGCCTCTGCCAGATGGTCGATGGTAATTGACGATACCCCAGCCAGATCGGCAATGGTTCTCGCCACCCGCAATACCCGGTGGTAGGCGCGGCCAGACAAACCCAACGATCCTATTGCACCGACTACAAACTGCTCTCCCTCCCTGTCCAACGCACAGTGCTGCTCCAGCAGCTTCCCCTCCAGCTGACTGTTCGATCCCCCCTGTCGTCCCATCTGCAGCTGTCGTGCCTGCTCTACCCGCCTGCGCACCACCGCACTCGACTCCACCTCACTCTGCCGGGAACCGGCAAGCAGTTCTGGAGGAACGCGTGGCACCTCAATTTGCAGATCAATGCGATCCAGCAGTGGGCCGGAGATTTTGCCCCGATAGCGCTGGATCTGCTCAGCGGTACAGTGGCAGTCCCCGGAGGGGTCCCCATGGTAACCACAGGGGCAGGGGTTCATCGCCGCCACCAGCTGAAAACGGGCCGGAAACTCAAGCTGCGCCGCCGCCCGGGAGATGGTGATCTTCCCCGACTCCATCGGCTCCCGCAGCACCTCCAGCACCTGCCGGGAGAACTCCGGCAGCTCATCCAGAAACAGCACCCCATGGTGGGAGAGCGAGATCTCTCCCGGTCTTGGCTGACTGCCTCCACCCACCAACGCCACCGCCGAGGCGGTATGGTGCGGGGTTCGAATATTGCGTCGTCTCCATCGCGCCGAGTCAAACAGCGGGCTGTTGATCGAGTAGATGGCGGCACTCTCCAGCGCCTCCTGATCACTCATCATTGGCAAAATACCCGGCAGGGTCGAGGCCAATAGCGTCTTTCCAGTCCCCGGAGGGCCACTCATCAGCAGGTTATGCCCCCCCGCTGCGGTGATCTCCAGCGCCCGACGCGCCAGCGGCTGCCCCCGCACCTGGGCCAGATCAGGGTAATCGAGATCCAGATCCGTTATAAAATCATCAGATGCCTTTCGCTCCATCACCGGCAACGCCCCCTCCAGCAGCTGGGCCACCAGCATCTGCAGCGTGGTGACCGAAGAGACTGACAAGCCGCTGACATAGCCCGCCTCTGCCGCATTCTCCTCCGGCAACACCAACGTGCGCCCCGCCTCACGGGTCTGCAACGCTATCGGCAACACCCCCTGTACCGGCCGAATCGCACCATCCAGCGCCAGCTCTCCAACCCACTCATAATGCTCCAACAGTGCTGGATCGATCTGCCCGGAGGCAGCCAGAATCCCCATCGCTATAGGCAAGTCGAGCCGTGCCCCGCTCTTTGGCAGATCAGCCGGTGCCAGATTGATGGTGACTCGTCGCTGCGGCAGCTTGTAACCGGAGCTGATCAGCGCACCCCGCACCCGATCCTTTGCCTCCTTCACCGCTGCCTCAGGCAGACCAATGATGGAGATACCGGGCAGACCACTGCTGAGCAGCACCTCCACCACCACCTGAGGTGCCTCCATCCCCTCTATTGCCCGACTGTAGACTGCCGCCAGTGACACCTTGACATTCCTCTGAAAAAGATCCGATACAATAAGACTCTATGCAAGGTATGGTGATGACACAAGTCTTAACCGACTATTTTGGTCCGATAAATCTCACTATAGAGAGTAACAAGACTATCGGAATTAGCGGTCCATCGGGTAGTGGAAAGAGCCTTTTACTGCGCACCATTGCCGATCTCGACCCCCATCAGGGTGAGATTGTACTCAACAACATCTCTCAATCTGATCTCCCCCCCAGCCAGTGGCGCAGCCGGGTCGCCTATATCGCCGCCGAAAGCAGCTGGTGGGAGCCAACCATCGGTGCCCATTTTGCCGAAGATGACAGGGAGCCGCTGCTCTTCTGGCTGGAACAGGCCGGATTTAAAGAGGAGACTCTGAATTGGGAGGTACACAAACTCTCCACTGGCGAGCGCCAACGACTATCGATCATCCGCCATCTGCTGCGAAAACCGGCCGTTCTTCTGCTCGATGAGCCGACCGCCAGCCTCGACCCGGAGAATGTGACCCGCATGGAGCAGCTGCTACACCACTACCGTCAACAGCAGCAGGCAACCCTGATCTGGGTCAGCCACGACCGGTCACAGCTGGAGCGACTCTGCGATCAGCATTTCCAACTCCACCAGGGACAACTGGAGGCAGTCAACCATGATTGAGCTCTCCACCACCGATCTGCTGCTGAGCAGCCTCTTTATCCTGCTGGTCGCCTGGCTCTTCCGCCGTAGCCATACCGGGCTGGAGCGGAAAATGCTCTACCTTTCGGTACGCTCCACCCTCCAGCTACTGGCAGTGGCGCTGGTGCTGCAGACCCTCTTCAACCACGCCAACCTGCTCTGGGTCGGTCTGCTCTCGATTGCAATGGTGCTGCTGGCGGGACGGGAGATTCAGCTGCGGCAGCAGCGCCGTCTGCTCGGTGGCTGGGGCTATCTGGCTGGAACCAGCGCGATGTTCCTCTCCTCGATGGCAACCGCCCTGTTTGCGCTGCTGGTGATCATCGAGTATGAGCCCTGGTACCACCCGCAGTACGCCATCCCGCTGCTGGGGATGCTGCTGGGCAACACCATGAACGGTATTGCACTGGGAATGGATCGACTCACCAACAGTGTATGGGAGCAGCAGCGGGTGATCGAGGCCAAACTGGCCATGGGGTTCAACGCAGAGCAGGCGATTCAACCACTACGGGATGATGCGGTGCGCACCGGGATGGTACCGATTCTGAACGCGATGGCTGCAG
This sequence comes from uncultured Piscirickettsiaceae bacterium, assembly GCA_964344805.1. Taxonomy (GTDB): domain Bacteria; phylum Pseudomonadota; class Gammaproteobacteria; genus Thiopontia. Next base: position 7,902 of record CAYFOU010000120.1, read on the forward strand.
CCGGGGTGATCAGCCTGCCGGGGATGATGACCGGACAGATCCTTGCTGGGGCAGCGCCGATCGAGGCGGTCAAATACCAGATCCTGATCCTGTTCCTGATTGCCGGAGGGACCGGACTCGGGGTGATGGCGGCGATCTCCCTCTCTGCCCGGCGCTTCTTTGATTCCCGCGAACGGCTACGAGTAGAACGAATCTCCAGCAAGCAGGATTAACGAGAGGGCTTGTACTTCTTCAGGAACGAGTTATAACCGGCGCTCTTCAGCTTCGCCTGCTGATGCTCGGCACTGGAGAAGCTCTGGAATGGCCCCACATTGACCCGGTAGACCAGCCCCTTGGCACTCTTCACCGCATTGATCTGCACATTGGAGACGATCCCCCCCAACAGCAGCTCTGCCTTGTGGCTCTCGGCCGCCGCCTTGTCGCGGAAGGCGCCCATTTGAATCAGGTAATTGCCAGTGGGTGAGCTTTTGGAGACCGTTTTGGAACGGCTCTGCTGACTCTCTCGTGGCTTCTGCGCCGGTGCACTGGATGGCTTCGGTATCGGCTTGCGCGCCTCGATCCCCTCATACTCCTCTTCTGGCAGCATTGAGAAGAAGTCGAAGTGGAACTGGTCATCCGCACCTTTCGCCTTGCTGGCATTCTTGCTCTTCTGCGGCTTCTGGCTCTGTTTCAGGGTACGCTTGGCCGCCTCCTCCACCTCACTACCACTGTTCTTCAGCCAGTAGAGGTAGCCACTGAAGAGACCGACGGCAGCGACCACCAGAAACAGTAATCCCCCCCCGGAGAGGTAGCCCTGCTGCCGCTTCACCCGCTACATCTCCTCCGGTGCAGAGACACCCAGAATGGTGAGGCCATTGACAAAGACCTGACGCGCGGCATTGATCAGGGTCAGGCGCGCATTGCGCAGCGGTTGATCCTCCACAATGAAGTGGTGGCTGTTGTAGTAGGTGTGCAGCTCATGGGCGAGATCACGCAGGTAGTGGGCCAGCTGATGCGGCTCACGCGCCAGCGCTGCACTCTCCAGCTGCTCCGGATAGCGGGCCAGCGCCACCATCAACGACTTCTCATGCTCCTCCACCAGGCGATCCAGACTATCCAGCCCCTCAGTCTGATCCCATGTCATCCCCTTCTCCTTCAGCTGGCGCATCACACTATGGATACGGGCATGGGCATACTGGATGTAGTAGACCGGGTTCTCGGAAGATTGCGAGACCGCCAAATCAAGATCAAAGTCCATATGCTGCTCACTCTTGCGCAGCACATAGAAGAAGCGGGCGGCATCATCCCCCACCTCTTCACGCAGCTCGCGCAGGGTGACAAAGGAGCCACTACGGGTCGACATCTGCACCTTCTCTCCGCCCCGGAACAGCGAGGCGAACTGTACCAGCA
>CAYFOU010000121.1:0-9225 GCA_964344805.1 uncultured Piscirickettsiaceae bacterium
TGCTATAATTTTTTATCTATTTGGTTTTTTGTGACAACGCTGTATAGTTGCCCGGTTTTTTATACAACCCACAGGAAATAAGAAGATGAACAAAGGTGAGATGATTACGCTGGTTGCAGCGAAGAGTGGTGTTTCCAAGAAGGATGCGAAAGAGGTGGTGGATGCGATGGTTGAGTTGGTTGGTGATGTACTGAAAGAGGGTGACAGCATCCAGATTGCCGGTTTCGGTACCTTCAAGGTCTCCGAGCGTGCAGCGCGTCAGGGGCGCAATCCGAAGACTGGCGAGACCATCGAGATCGCCGCTTCCCGCTCTCCATCCTTCAAGGCGGGCAAGGCACTAAAAGACAAGGTTAACGGGTAACTGTTCAGCTAACCCCTGAAATCCGCCATTTCGGCGTTCAAAAATGGTCATTTACATTTGTACCCAAACAACGGGCATAAATAAACTCACATTTTCTGCCTTGAAGCGTAGCAACGCCAAAGGCGGTCACTGACGAATTTCAGGGGCGATCTGCTTCGCCCCGAACAGCCTCGGGCTGGTAATCAATTACAGGTGCAGGTAAATGGTTATCCGTTTTAAACTGTAAGTCATCAAAAAGGGATCAGATGAAAGTCTGGTCCCTTTTTTTAATGGGAGAGTCTCTCCATCAGATAACAGAGGCAGTCCTGCCGGATGATCTCGACATCCCGTGTCAACATGGAGGGCATCACTGGTTTGCGGGTGCGCAGCTCTCCATTCTCCACCGCAAAGAAGTGCTCCCCTACATCCTCTCCCGCCTCACTCCACACCTCGATATGGTGCAGATGATCGGAGCAGAGCCTCCCAAATAGCGTCCCGGCAGGGATCTCCTGAAAGTTGAGCTGGTCCAGCTCCTCGATCAGGCAGAGGTCCCCCTCACGGGTGCCAAAGCCGATCTCTACCGCATCCGGTACCTTTACCGTGGCCACGGTGTGGAACAGATCCACATCGGTAGCGGCAATCGGATGGTTGGAGATCTCGGTGAGGTGAATACAGCTCTCCAGAAACTCCAGTGCATGCTCCACCCCATGGGGCTCTCCCGGTAGCCCACATTCGACGGTGATTGCCGGGCAGAGCTTCGACATCGCCATCGACTGCACCTCGGAGGGCTGGATAAAGTAGACCACGGTACGGCTGAAGAGGGTGGCGAGGTGGAGGTACTGCGGCTCCAGCCGGTTGACGCAGCCGTAGTGAGGGTTGCGTCCGGTATTGTTGTGCAGATCGATGCTGGCAAAGACATTGCGTGCCCGCATCTGTGATACCACCTCCTGCATCATCAACTGCTCCGGGCCACTGCCACCCTTCCAGATGCGGTTGTAGTCGGGTTGATCGGGGAGATGGCGTACCCCCTCAGCAGCGGCATCGACATTGCCGATCAGAATCGATAGCGCACGCGGCAGGGTTTTCTGCTGGTAATCCTTCAGCAGCAGGCGCAGTGCCTCCCAGCCGGTGGTCTCATTACCGTGCAGCAGTACGCTGACAAAGAGTGGATCGGGGTGGTGCCCCGGCAGATGGATCAGGGTGGGGCCATCCAGTACAGAGCGCAGCTGGTGTGCCTTCAGCTCCAGCAATCCGTCCGGGAGCTGTTCCAGTGTGGTGAGTTGGATCATCCGCTGATCGGCCATTGGTGTATCGGGTTCCCTGAATCCTGCCAGTGGAGATAATCGGCGGTCAGCCCCTGAAGATCAAGGCCGTGTGCCGCCACCCAGTGGCGCTGCCAGCGGGCGCCGTTCTGGCCGCTGCGAATGCGACCCTCGATCAACTCCAGCCAGGGGCGCCACTCGTGTGTCGGCAACTCCAGCCGTTTCAGCCCTGTTTCGGCCAGTGGCAGCAGCTCCAGCAACAGCAATTCACGCAGATAGACCCGGCGGTTGCCCCAGCGCACTGCACTGTCGAGGCCATAACTGGCAGCACGGTAGAAATTGTCCTTGGCCTGGGTAAAGCTGATCTCGGCAGAGGCGCGCGCTGGCTGTTGCAGCATCCCCATCATCGTACCGATAAAGAAGAGGGTGTTGGCCACCACATCCAGTGTTGTTGGCCCGGCCGAGGCGACCCGGTGCTCGATACGCAGATGGGGGGTGCCATCACCGTCGAAGCCGACCAGCGGGCGATTCCAGCGCCAGATGGTGCCGTTGTGGAGCAGCAGATGGGCCAGCGCCTCGGTGGGTTGCTGCTCATCAATCGGCAGCATCACCGGATAGTGATCACGGTTCTCCTGGAAGAGCTCCAGCAGGCTCTTATGCGCATAGCCGGTACCGAAACTGACCCGCCCTTCCCCCAGTCGGTGGCCGAGCGGATTGACGTTGACCGCCTGTTCGAACAGCGGGATACGGCTGTCATCCCACAGCTCCTTGCCAAACAGATAGGGGGCGTTGGCACAGAGAGCGACCATTGGTGCCGAGAGGCGGATTGCATTGTTGAAGGCGGTGACCGACTGTTGCAGTGGAACCTTCAGATGGATCTGCAGGGAGGTGGCGGCCGCCTCCATCATCACATCCTGATGGTCGAGAGAGAGGGTCTCTCTCCCCTCAATGCGGAAGTGAAGCGGCTGTCCCTTGCGCATTCGCATCACCTGCTCATTGAGGGCGCGGTAGCGCTGCATCCGGCTCATGTTGTCGAGAGAGAGGTCGGGCTCCTCAATGGTGGGGAGAATACCGATCATCCCCATCTGCAGCTCCATTGATTCAGCCGCTCTGCGGGCTTGCTGCCAGGTTTGATCCAGTTCGCTGTGGAGATTGCTGAACGGAGAGCCCTGTAATAGTGGATGGGGGGCGTTATTGATCTCTACATTGAAACTTGCCAGTTCAGGTACCACCAGGGGATGGTTCAATGTATCGAGAAAGGGCTGATTGCTGGGGGAGGGAGAGAGGTTGTTATCGAGTAGCCATGCCTCCAGTTCCAGCCCCACCATCGGCTCCTTGTTGGAGAATTGCTGCTGTGCAAACCATGTCTCCAGCAGTGCCGTCTCCTCTTTGAGCTGATGCTCGAAACGGTTGAAGTCACGCCGATCAAAGTGGCTACTGGTGATCTCCTGTCCCATTACCTGAAACTATAGCACCGAATTATTGTAACCCCTCGTAGTGTGTGCCTGAAGGCGGCGTAACAATTCGTAACACACCGATTTGGAGAACTCGAGTATAGTCGCTGGACCGCATTGCGAGGGAAGTGTTGAGGGGCAAGCGGGTTGGGGAGAGGAGCCTCGGAAAACATAAAACCACTTCTGCCAGGGGAGAACCAAGAATGAATCAAAGGAATAGATGGAAGTTACTGCCAGTTGCAGTAATGGGACTGACCCTTTCACAACTGCTTTATGCGGCTGAGGGGGAGGGGGCAGGTGCTGGTTGGGGGAGCTGGATAACCGGAATGGTCCTGACGGCTGTGGTCACCATGTTGTTGACGGGACTGTATCAACGCAGCCGCACCCGTAGTTGGGCACAGCGTACGTCCGATCTTGTTGAGGAGATTCTGCAGTCGGGAGATTTTTCCAAGCGGCTGCCGGGGAATGTTGGAGAGTGTCAGGCGCTGGAGGAGACCATCAATCTGTTGATCGAAAACAAGGAGCAGGTGATTCAGGATATTCGTCAGGTGATGAAGGGGGTGCCTGAGGCGGATGCGAGCCAGCGCATTGTGCGTGACCATACCGGTGATCTGCACCATCTGAAGGAGGAGGTTAATCTGGCGGCAGACCATGCCGAGAAGAATATCCAACTGCTGCGTCAGTTGATTGAGGCGTTGGGGGATGGAGAGTTCAACCTGCAACTGGAGGAGCACGCTGAGTGTGAACTGATGGGGGCGGTGCATGAGTCGATGGGATCGGTGGAGAAGATGTTTGAGGAGATCGGTGCGCTGATGACCCATGTCGCCAATGGCAACTTCAGTCACCGCATCAAGATGGATGCGAAGGGAGATCTGGGGGATCTGAAGGAGACCATCAACCGTTCGATGGAACAGCTGGAGCACTCGGTGACCGAGACTACCAATGGCATTGCCCGTCTCGGTGATGGTGATTTTACTCAGCCCATTTCCGGGAGTCCGATCGGCCAGTTGGGTGCACTGAAGGATGCACTCAATGCGATGCAGTCCAATCTGGCCCATATTGTGGTCAAGGTACGCAGTGCAGCACGCAGCGTTCACAAGGAGGCGGAGGAGATCTCTCAGGGTAACCAGAACCTCTCGTCACGTACTGCACAGCAGGCGGCCTCACTGGAGGAGACTGCAGCCAGTATGGAGCAGATGGCGGGTGCAGTGGACCTCAATGCGCAGCATGCGCGTGATGCCGAGAGTCTCTCGGCGCAGGCGCGTGAGCAGGCGGTCTCCGGTGCGGAGGTGGTGAAGCAGACCATCTCGGCGATGAGCCGGATCAATGAGTCGAGTGACAAAATCTCGGAGATCATCGCGTTGATTGACGGTATCGCCTTTCAGACCAATCTGCTGGCGCTCAATGCGGCAGTGGAGGCGGCGCGTGCCGGTGAGCATGGCCGTGGCTTTGCGGTGGTGGCTGGTGAGGTGCGCAATCTGGCGCAGCGTTCTGCTGATGCGGCGAAGGAGATCAGTGGTCTGATTGAAGAGACCGGTACCCGTATCGAGGAGGGGAATGCGCTGGTCAATCGCAGTGGGGGCTCTCTTGGTGAGATTGAGGCGGCGGTACAGAAGGTCTCTGCAGTGGCGGCAGAGATCTCCAATGCGGCCCATGAGCAAAGTAGTGGAATCACTCAGGTCAATCTGGCGGTGAGCCAGCTCGACCACTCCAATCAGGAGAATGCGGCGCTGGTAGAGCAGTCGGTTGAGGCGACCAATGTGCTGCGTGATCAGGCGGGGGCGCTGGCCGGGCTGATGGACCTGTTCCAGGTGGATGAGGCATTGGCCGAGCATATCGGCAATCGGGTATTAACCCAGGAAGTGGTGGTGCTGGACAAGGCGCGTGCCGCCCACCTGGCCTGGAAGGGGAAGATTCGTGGTTTCCTCGACGGCTTTATCCAGATGGATGTCAATCAGGCGGTCTCCCACCATGACTGTGTGCTGGGCAAGTGGCTCGACTCGGAGGGACGGGAGAAGTACCGGCACTTCCATCAGATGGGGAATCTTGATCAGATCCATGAGACCATGCACAACACCATCCGCGAGATCATCTCGCTGCAGAAGGATGGCAGAGAGAGCGAGGCGGAAGAGCGCTACCTGAAGATCGATGAGTATTCGAAACAGGTGGTGGGCTATCTCGACGAGCTGGAGCGTGAGGTCGCCTGACGGTGAGTAGTGGTTACTGCTGCCCTTGTAGCAGTGCCATCGCCTCTTCACGTTCACTGCCGTAGAGGCGCCCGAGTATCTGCACCTGTTGATCGAGGTTGAGAGGAAGCTGGATCACCCCTTGATCCAGCGCATGGTGAATCAGCTGCAGGCGGTTGGCGCTACGCTTGAACAGCTGCTCCAGCGTATTGCTATCGAGAGGCCCCTCAATATAGCGCTGTTGATGCCGGTTTACACCCAGCAGGGCCGCCATGGCATCGAAGCGGTTCTCGCCAATGACCCCTTCCAGCAGCTGGATCGCCTCTCTCCCACTCATTCCTGGCTGTAGCTGCTGTAGTTCGCTCATCCAGCGCACCAGCTCTCCACGGTAGGCGCTCTGCTCCAGTAGCCGGGCGGCATCGGCACCAGTGATGGGCAGGGTCAGGTAGGGCTGCTGCCGTTCATTGCCACCGAGCAGGGAGAGCAGGGCGTTGTGGCGATCCAGTTGGGTGACTCCTGCCAGCAGATGGTTGGCCTGCTCGGTAGAGAGGTTGTTGTCGAGTAGCCCATGGTTGCTCATCCACTCCACCATCTCGCCCCGGAAGGCAATCTCCTCCAGCAGTGCCGAGGTCTCGGTGACGGAGAGGGGGGTCTGCAGATAGTTCTGTTGCAGCGAGTTCTCTCCCAGTAGCGCCTGCAGGCTGTTGTAGCGGTCCGTATGGCGAATCCCCTGTAGTAGCTGGTACGCCTCATCAGCACTCAACCCGGCACGATAGACGCCGTAGTTGGCAAAGTAGCGCACCATCTCTGACTTGAGTGCAGTCCCCTCCAGCAGTTGTTGGGTATTCTGGAAAGAGAGGGGTAGCTGGATGTACCCCTGTTTCTTGTGGTTGGCCCCCAGCAGCGCCTTCACCGAGTCGTGACGGTCCATGGCGCTCTGGCGCTGCATGATCAACTCGGCGTCTTCAACCGTAAGGGTAGTGGCCAGCAATGTATGATCGGCAAGGTAGCGGATCATCCCGGCACGATCATCGCTGTTGCTGAGCAGTCTGGCGGCCTGCTCCGGGGTGAACTCCGGCAGGCTGTAGTTGCGATCCAGCCGGTTCTCTCCCAGCAGAATGCGCAGGGGCTGGTCGTAGTCGCGAGGGGTGAGTGAGCCGATCAGCTGTCCGATCTCCTTTACCGAGAGGTAGGCGGCAGGAATCCCCTGATCGGCCATCAGCTGCAGAATCTCCTCCCGCTGGCTGCCCAAACCCTGTAGCAGTTGCCCCATCTCGGTGGCGGTCATGCGGTTGGGAAGCAGATTGCGGTGGTAACGGTTTTCACCCAGCAGGGTGCGGGTGGCGTAGTAGCGGTTGCTGCCGCTCAACCCCTGCAGCAGCTCAAGACCATGATCTACCGTGAAGCGCTGGTTCTGCCAGACACTGTCGGCCATCTCTGCAATGGTGGTGCGGCGTTCATATCCCTGTTTGCCCTCAAGGGTAAGGGGTTCTGTGGCGAGTGTGGTGGTAGAGAGTGTTAGCAGTAGTGTGGCGGCGGGCAGTTTCATCTCGGGTTCTCCTCAAAACGGGTCTCATCTTGCGGTTGGCAGGGTGATTGAGATCGCCACTCCCCCCAGTGCTGTTGATGCTGAGAAGCGGATCTCTCCGCTGTAGTGGGTGATGATCTCTCTGCAGATGGGCAACCCCGATCCATGTTGCCTGTGGTTGAGTGCTTCAAGCTCCCCTGCTTCCATGCTGCAGCCATCATCTTCGATATCGATCCCTACCCTGTCACCGGATCGTTCCACTCCAACTGTAACGGCCATATGTGCCCGATTGCAACTGAACTCCAGCAGTTCGCTGAATAGTGCGACCATCTCCTCACGCCGGGCAAAGGGGGAGATTGTCTCTGGAATCCGGCAGGTAATCTCGATTTTGCGTTGCCAGTGGATCTGGCGCAGGGTTTCGATCAGTGTTGGCAATTCGGTGTGGGGGTTGAAGGGCGTGGTGGAGAGGGTTTGGCTGGCGAGGCGGACACGGGTCAACTCCTGATCCATCAGCTGTTCCAGTCGTTGAGCCTGCTGCAGTGCCTGTTGGCGCTCTTCCAGAGTGGGGACCCGTTCACTGTCCTGCAGGTGCTGGAATAGCTGGTCCAGCGGGCCGTTGAGGGCCTGCTCCAGCTCTTGTACGGCCTGAACCGAGTATTGCTGGTGCTGCTTCAGCAGATGTTTTGAGTGGTCGATGCGGTTGATCAGTGGAGTGAATTCAGCCGGTAGTTGCTCCGGCAGTGGAGATGTCTGCTCCCATTGGCGCAACTGCCGCAGGGGATGGCAGGCGAGATGGATCAAGGTTCCCTGCAGCAGCAACAGGAGGAGTATTGTGGCTGCCAGCCAGAGGGGAGGGAGTCCACTGCCATACCCCATTCCTCCGATACACAGTGAGAGGAAGGTGCCCAGCAGCCACTGCAGGCGATGCTCAATGGTCCTCATGAAGGAGACTCTGAATGTTGGTGATGGCCTGTCATGGCATCGATTTCACCATGTCCCTGGAGAAAATGGTAGTGCTGGAGGGGGGAGAGGGTGGTGAGAGAATGGCCGGTTTTTTATGTTGTTGGTCAGAGGTCTCATCCTATTTTAGAGTATGCTTATTCATTATGAGCCAGAACAATCCAAGAACTGAAACCAAGAACACCACCTGCTATATGTGTGCCTGCCGCTGTGGTATCCGCGTTACCCTGCAGGATGGTGAGGTTCGCTTTATTCAGGGCAACCCCGACCATCCGCTCAATCAGGGGGTGATCTGTGCCAAGGGGGCCTCCGGGATTATGAAGCAGTACTCCCCGGCCCGGCTTACCAGACCACTGTTGCGCAAGCAGGGATCGGAGCGTGGTGCCGGTAAATTTGAGCCGATCTCCTGGGAGAGGGCCTTTGGGATGATGGAGGAGCGGCTTGGTGAGATCCGTGCCACCGACCCGAAGAAGTTTGCCCTCTTCACCGGGCGTGACCAGATGCAGGCGTTGACCGGCCTCTTCGCCAAGCAGTATGGCACTCCCAACTATGCGGCCCATGGAGGCTTCTGCTCGGTCAATATGGCGGCGGGGATGATCTATACCATTGGTGGTTCGTTCTGGGAGTTTGGTGGTCCCGATCTGGATCGCTCCAAGCTCTTCATCATGATCGGTACGGCGGAGGATCACCACTCCAACCCGATGAAGATTGCGCTCTCCAAGTTCAAGCGCGATGGTGGCCGCTTCATCTCCATCAACCCGGTGCGTACCGGCTACTCGGCGATTGCCGATGAGTGGGTGCCGATCAAGCCCGGTACTGATGGGGCGCTGTTGCTGGCACTGATCAACGAGATCATCAATCGTGGACTGTTTGATCGTGACTATCTGATTGACTACACCAACTCTGCGGAGTTGGTAAATCAGGATGAGGAGAGTGATGAGTTTGGCCTCTTTATCCGCGACCTCAGCGGTGAGATTGAAGAGGGGTGTTTTGATCCGCAGAACAAGTTCTGGTGGGACAGTATCTCCAACCAGGCGGTCCCCAACCGCACCGAAGGGGCCGACCCTTATCTGATGGGGCAATACACCCTGGAAAACGGTACCGAGGTGAAGACCGCCTTCCAGCTGCTGGTTGATCGGGTCAAGGAATATACCCCGGAGTGGGCGGAGAACATCACCGGGATTCCGGCAGAGACCATCCAGCGGCTTGCTCATGAGATGGGCGTCACCGCACGTGACCAGAAGATTGAGCTGCCGATTGCCTGGACCGATGTCTGGGGCAAGGAGCATCGCACCGTCACCGGTAACCCGGTCTCGTTCCATGCAATGCGTGGTCTGGCGGCCCACTCCAACGGCTTCCACTCGATTCGTGCGTTATCGATTCTGATGACGCTGCTGGGGACGATTGACCGCCCGGGTGGTTTCCGTCACAAGGCCCCGTTCCCGCGTCCGATTCCCCCCTGTGCCAAGACCCCGAAGGGGCCGGAGGGGGTGCA
>CAYFOU010000122.1:0-1464 GCA_964344805.1 uncultured Piscirickettsiaceae bacterium
AGTTGGTTGACGATCAGATGGCAGGTCTTGGGTAATCTGACAAAGTAGAATTAGTCAATCGTAAAAATTGTTGGTGAATAGCGATTGATTTATTGGGGATGAATCGCTAGTATTCGCCGCTGAATTTTAGCAACTGCTCTGCTCGAAGTGGGTGGTTGCAAGTGTCAAGGACAACAGGAAGGGAGTGCTCAATGCGTCAGCCAATCGTAGCCGGTAACTGGAAGATGAACGGATCTCTGGAGAGTATCCGTGAGCTGGTGGCTGGACTGAAGGCCGGGATCGGTGAGGTCAATGCAGCTGAGGTTGCGGTATGTGCCCCCTCGATCTATCTGGCGGAGACGGCTTCTCTGGTAGAGGGTACCGAGATCAGGCTGGGAGCTCAGGATCTGAGTAATGCGGCCTCTGGAGCCTATACCGGTGAAATCTCCGGTGCGATGTTGAATGATTTCAATACCCGGTATGTGATTGTGGGTCACTCTGAACGTCGTCATGGTCGTGGCGAGAGCGATGAGCTGGTGGCTGAGAAGTTCAAGGCTGCACAGGATGCCGGGTTGACGCCAATTCTCTGTATTGGTGAGCTGCTGGAAGAGCGTGAAGAGGGTGTGACCGAGCAGGTGTGTGCGCGTCAGATGGATGCCGTTATTAACGCCTATGGTGTGGCTGCATTGGAAAGTTCAGTGATCGCCTATGAGCCGGTCTGGGCGATCGGTACCGGCAAGACTGCAACCCCGGAGCAGGCGCAGGAGGTTCACGCCTTTGTTCGTGCCCACGTTGCCAAGCAGGATGCCGATGTCGCTGCGGGGCTGCGTATCCAGTATGGTGGCAGCATGAATGCCGGAAATGCGGCCGAGCTGTTGGCGCAGGAAGATATTGATGGTGGTCTGATCGGTGGTGCTTCGCTGAAGGCGGGGGACTTCCTCACCATCTGCCGCGCTGCGGGTTAAATAAAAAAGCAGAAAATACGATGCAGACGATTCTCCTACTGGTTCATGTGCTGGCTGCGCTCGGCATGATCGGACTGATCCTGATGCAGCACGGCAAAGGGGCGGATGCAGGAGCGGCATTCGGCAGTGGTGCCTCGGCTACCGTATTTGGTTCCCAGGGTTCCGCCTCTTTCGTGACTCGATTGACGGCTGGGTTGGCCACCCTGTTTTTTATCACCAGTCTGTCGCTGGCCTACTTTGCCGGACAGACCGATGAGGCGGCGACCAGTGTGGTGGATCGTGTAGAGCTGCCCAAGCAGGAGAGCGTGTCTCAGCCTGCTGTAGAAGAGAAGTTGTTTGAAGGTGTAGCGCCTGCCGGTATTCCGGCCCCTGCGCTAGAAGAAGGGGAGGCTGCACCGGCTGAGACAGTGGAAGAGGCACCCGTACCGGTGGCTCCTGCTGAATCAGCAGAGAAGTAAGAGAAGTTATTGCCGAAGTGGTGGAATTGGTAGACACGCTATCTTGAGGGGGTAGTGGCGTA
>CAYFOU010000122.1:1474-9127 GCA_964344805.1 uncultured Piscirickettsiaceae bacterium
GTGCCGGTTCAAGTCCGGCCTTCGGCACCATATTTTTGAATCGGGCCCAGAGAAAAAACGTCTGGCTCTCATCTGGTTCGAGCGGTAGACTCGGTTCACCTTGGGAGGTCTGGGGGAACCGGTCGGTTCCTGTAGGTTGGACAGGAAGAAGACATAAATAATGTTAGAAAATTATTTACCCGTATTGCTGTTTATCATGGTCGGCCTTGGTGTAGGTGTCGGGCCAATTGTCATCGGTTTCCTGCTGGGTGAGCATCGCCCGGATCGGGAAAAGAACTCTCCTTACGAGTGTGGCTTCGAGGCCTTTGAGGACTCGCGCATGAAGTTTGACGTGCGCTTCTATCTGGTGGCCATCCTCTTTATCATTTTCGATCTTGAAATCGCCTTCCTCTTCCCTTGGGCCGTGGTGCTCGACAAGGTGGGAGTGTTTGGGCTGGCATCGATGGGGATCTTCCTGCTGGTGCTGGTTATTGGCTTTATCTACGAGTGGAAGAAGGGAGCTCTGGAATGGGAATAGAGGGCATTCTCGAAGAGGGTGTGGTCACCACCTCTGCCGATAAGCTGATCAACTGGGCGCGTACCGGCTCAATGTGGCCGATGACCTTCGGTCTCGCCTGTTGTGCGGTGGAGATGATGCACTCGGCAGCGGCCCGTTATGATCTGGATCGCTTCGGGATGATCTTTCGCCCCAGTCCTCGCCAGTCGGATGTGATGATTGTGGCCGGTACCCTGGTCAACAAGATGGCTCCCGCACTGCGCAAGGTTTATGACCAGATGTCAGAGCCACGCTGGGTGATCTCGATGGGGTCCTGTGCCAACGGGGGTGGTTACTACCACTACTCCTATGCGGTGGTGCGCGGCTGTGATCGTGTGGTACCGGTCGATATCTATGTGCCGGGGTGCCCGCCCACTGCAGAGGCGCTGGTCTACGGCATTCTGCAACTGCACGACAAGATTCGTCGTACCAACACCATTGCACGGTAACTCATTATGGCATTGACTGACGATACACTGCAGGAGCGGCTGGAAGAGCAGTTTGAAGCGCTGGATCTGATTATGGTCGAGCAGCATGGTGAGCTGACGGTTGAGGTTCCTGCCGAGGATTATCTGGCGTTCTGCCAGGCGCTGCGTGACAAGCCCCAGTTCCAGATGGAGCAGGTGATTGATCTCTGCGGTGTCGATTACTCCGAATATGGCAGAGAGGCGGGGATTCCATGGGTCGGCAAGCGCTATGCTGTGGTGCTGCACCTGACCTCCTACCGTCTCAACGAGCGCCTGCGTGTTCGCGTCTTTGTGGAGGATGATGCCTTTCCGGTCATCCCCTCTGTGGTGGATGTCTGGAAGTCGGCCAACTGGTACGAGCGTGAGGCCTTCGACATGTTCGGCATCGCCTTTGATGGTCACCCAGATCTGAGAAGAATTCTGACGGACTACGGCTTTATTGGTCATCCGCTACGCAAGGACTTCCCGATGGTGGGCCATGTGGAGATGCGCTATGACGAGGTCAAGGAGCGTGTGGTTTATGAGCCGGTCACCATTGATGAGCGCTGCAACACCCAGCGTGTGATCAGAAAGGACAATCGTTATGTCGAATAGTGCGTCTGAAATTAGAAATTTCACACTCAATTTTGGTCCACAGCACCCGGCAGCACACGGTGTACTGCGTCTGATTCTGGAGATGGATGGTGAGACCATCGATCGTGCCGACCCTCATATCGGTCTGCTGCATCGTGCCACCGAGAAGTTGGCGGAACAGCGCATGTTCAACCAGTCGATTCCCTACATGGATCGCCTCGACTACGTCTCGATGATGTGTAACGAGCACGCCTACTGCATGACCATCGAGAAGTTGCTGGGGGTCGAGGTGCCTGAGCGTGCCCAGTACATCCGTGTGATGTATGACGAGATTACCCGTATCCTCAACCATCTGATGTGGTTGGGGACCCACGCCCTCGACGTAGGTGCAATGACGGTGTTCCTCTACTGTTTCCGTGAGCGTGAGGATCTGATGGACCTTTATGAGGCGGTTTCCGGTGCCCGTATGCACGCTGCCTACTACCGTCCTGGCGGTGTCTATCGTGATCTGCCGGATGAAATGCCGAAGCACAAGCCCAACCAGTGGCGTAGTGAGGCGGATCTGAAGGCGCAAAACGTGGGGCGTGATGGCTCTGTACTGGATTTTATCGAGAACTTTACCGAGCGCTTCCCCAAGCTGGTCGATGAATATGAGACCCTGCTGACCGATAACCGTATCTGGAAGCAGCGTACCGTCGATATCGGTGTGATCGATCCCGATCTGGCGAAGCAGCTCGGCTTTACCGGCCCGATGCTGCGTGGCTCCGGTATCGCATGGGATCTGCGTCGCAAAGAGCCGTATGAAGTGTATGACAAGCTCGACTTTGATATTCCTGTAGGCGTCAATGGTGACTGCTATGACCGTTATCTGGTACGCATCGAGGAGATGCGCCAGTCCAACCGCATCATCCGTCAGTGTGTCGATTGGCTGAAAAACAATTCAGGTCCGGTGATGGCGGAAGACCACAAGGTCACCATGCCGCCACGCGCCGAGATGAAAGAGGGGATGGAGTCACTGATCCACCACTTCAAGTACTTCACCGAGGGCTACAGTGTGCCGGAGGGGGAGGCCTATGCGGCGGTTGAGCATCCGAAAGGGGAATTTGGTACCTATATCCTCTCGGATGGTGCCAACAAGCCCTACCGACTGAAGATTCGTGCGCCCGGTTTTGCCCACCTCTCTGCAATGGATGACATGGTGAAGGGGCATATGCTGGCCGACGTGGTTGCCGTGATCGGTACCATGGATGTGGTATTTGGAGAAATTGACCGATGAGTGGTGTTGAAATGATTTCCGAAGCATCGCGTGCCGATATTGATAACTGGATTGCCAAATACCCGGAGGAGCAGAAGCAGTCTGCGGTAATGGCTGCACTGCGCATCGTTCAGGATCAGAATGGCGGTCATTTGACCCAGGAGCTGATGGATGCAGTGGCCGAGTATTTGCAGATGCCGGTGATCAGCGTCTATGAGGTGGCCACCTTCTACTCGATGTATGAGCATAAGCCACAGGGCAAGCACAAGCTCTGTGTCTGCACCAACATCTCCTGCATGCTGCGCAACTCCAAGCAGGTGGTCGACCATCTGCAGCAGAAGCTCGATATCGGTTTTGGTGAGGTGACCGAGGATGGCATGTTTTCCCTCAAAGAGGTGGAGTGTCTGGGCGCTTGTGTCAACGCACCGGTGATGCAGGTTGGGGAGCACTACCATGAGCATCTCGATCCAGAGAAGATTGATAAATTGTTGGAACAACTGAGGAGCGAGGGATAGTCATGGCGAATCAGGTCTGTTTCAGAAACAACCATCTGGAGAACTCCTGGACCCTGGAGACCTACCAGAGTAATGGCGGCTATGAGGTGCTGAAGAAGATCCTCAGTGAGCAGACGCCTGCAGAGGAGGTGATTGAAGAGATCAAGACCTCCGGTCTGCGTGGACGTGGTGGCGCAGGATTCCCTACCGGTATCAAGTGGAGCTTCATGCCACGCAATGCGCCCGGTCAGAAGTACATCGTCTGTAATTCAGACGAGGGTGAGCCCGGTACCTGCAAGGATCGCGATATTCTTCGCTATAACCCGCACCAGCTGATCGAGGGGATGATCATTGCCGGTTACTGCATCGGCGCCTCTGCCGGATACAACTATATCCGTGGAGAGTTCTGGGAGCCCTACACCCGTTTCCAGGGCGCGCTGGAAGAGGCGCGTGAGGCGGGTATCCTGGGAGACAACATCTTCGGTAGCGGTTTTGCCTTTACCCTGGATGCTCATCTCGGTGCAGGCGCCTACGTCTGTGGTGAGGAGACTGCGCTGCTCAATTCGATTGAAGGCAAGAAGGGGCAGCCCCGCTTCAAGCCACCATTCCCTGCAGGGTTTGGTCTCTATGGTCGTCCGACCACCATTAACAACACCGAGAGTCTGGCCTCGATTCCAGCAATTCTTGCCAACGGCGGGCAGTGGTTTGCCGATCTTGGTGTACCCAATGCCGGTGGCGAGAAGCTCTTCTCGGTTTCCGGCCACGTCAACAAGCCGGGTAACTACGAGGTACCGATGGGTACCCCGTTCTCCGAACTGCTGGAGATGGCCGGTGGTGTACGCGACGGCCACAAGCTGAAGGCGGTGATCCCTGGTGGATCATCCACCCCGGTAGTACCTGCCGAGGTGATGATGGATGTCAATATGGATTATGACTCCATTGCTGCGGCCGGTTCCATGCTGGGAGCAGGCTCGGTGATCGTGATTGATGAGACCGCCTGTATGCCGCGTATTCTGGAGCGCCTCTCCTACTTCTATTATGAAGAGTCGTGCGGCCAGTGTACGCCGTGTCGTGAAGGCACCGGCTGGCTCTATCGGGTGCTGAAGCGTATTGAAGCGGGTGAGGGGAGCAGTGAAGATCTCGATCTGCTCGATAACGTAGCGGGTAATATCGAAGGGAACACCATCTGTGCATTGGGGGATGCGGCGGCGATGCCGGTACGCAGCTTTCTCAAGCACTACCGTGATGAATTCCAGTACCACATCGACCACAAGACCTGCATGGTGAAATCGGATTGGTAGGGGCAGATCGATTATGAGCAATAACGAATCCAATTCTCTTACGATTCAGATCAACGACATCGAACTGCAAGCTGAGCAGGGGCAGATGTTGATCGAGGTGGCCGATGCCAACGGTATCGAGATCCCCCGTTTCTGTTACCACAAGAAGCTCTCGACCTCTGCCAACTGCCGCATGTGTCTGGTTGAGGTGGAGAATGCGCCGAAGATGGCCCCTGCCTGTGCCACCCCGGTGATGGATGGAATGAAGGCGTGGACCCAGTCTCCAAAGGCGATTGCTGCACAGAAGAGTGTGATGGAGTTCCTGCTGATCAACCACCCACTCGATGGCCCGGTCTGTGATCAGGGCGGTGAGTGTGACCTGCAGGAGATTGCGCTTGGTTATGGTGCCGATACCGCGCGCTATACAGAGAAGAAGCGCATCGTCAAAGACAAGGATTATGGATCACTGGTCTCCACCGAGATGACCCGCTGTATCCACTGCACCCGCTGTGTCCGCTTTGGTGAAGAGATCGCAGGGGTTACCGAGATCGGTGGCACCGGTCGTGGTGACCATATGGAAATCGGTACCTATGTGCAGAAGTCGCTCAGCTCCGAGCTTTCGGGCAATATTATCGACCTCTGCCCGGTGGGGGCGCTGCTCTCCAAGCCGTTCCTCTATACCGCACGTAGCTGGGAGTTGAAGAATACCCCCAGCATCGCGCCGCATGATGCGGTGGGCTCCAACATCCAGATCCAGACCCGCAGTGGCGAGGTGATGCGTGTGGTCCCGCGCGAGAATGAGGCGATCAATGAGATCTGGATTTCGGATCGAGACCGCTTCAGCTATCTTGGGCTGAATAGTGAGGATCGTCTCACCCAGCCGATGATGCGCAATGAGTCGGGCAAGCTGGTGGCTTGTGACTGGCAGCAGGCGCTGGAGGCGACCGTGAAGGGGTTGAAGGATGCTGGTGAAGCTGCCGGAGCCATTGCCTCTCCCAACAGCACGGTAGAGGAGTTCTACCTGCTACAGAAGCTGATGCGTGGTATCGGCTCTGACAATATCGATTTCCGACTGGGGCAGCAGGATGGCGCGGGCCAGCAGGTAGCCCCTCAATTGAACGGCTCTCTGGAAGCCGTTGAACAGTTGAATGCGGTGTTGATGGTTGGCTCCCATCTGCGTCACGAGCAGCCACTGCTGGCACATCGTGTGCGCAAGGCTGCACTGGCTGGTGCGGCCGTCAGCAGCATCAATCCTGCGACAGTAACCTTTAACTATGATCCTCACTGTGCGATTGAGAGTGATCAGCTGACAACAGACCTGGCTGCAGTGGCCAAGGCGATGGTCGCACTGGGCAAGGGGACCGATCTGGATGGCCTGACTGCTCTGGTGGCCAATGCCTCGGTGGAAGAGAGCCATCAGGCTATTGCCCAGTCTCTGGTCGATGGTGAGCAGGGTATGGTATTGCTCGGTGGTCTGGCCTATGGCGACGCTAATCGAGCTGTGTTGACTGAACTGGCCGGTGCCATCGCACAGATGTCGGAGGCAACCTTGAGTGTGGTTACCGAAGGGGCCAATGCGCTGGGCGGTGTATTGAGCAATGCGCTGCCTGCTGAAGGGGGCATGAGTGTGGCCGACATGGTGGTCAATCCTCCTAAGGCGATGGTATTGATGGGCGTTGAGGGGGAAGACCTCCCCGCTACCGATGCCATCGGCAAGAGTGATTTTGTCGTTGCCATAGCCGCTTTTGGTAATGATCTGATCGATCAGCAGGCCAACGTGGTACTGCCGATGGCCGCATTCACCGAGACCTCGGGTACCTTCGTCAATATGGAAGGGAACTGGCAGAGCTTCCCCGGTGCCGCAGCACCGAAGGGCGAGGCACGACCAGGATGGAAGATCCTGCGTGTATTGGGCACTATGGCCAATCTGGAAGATTTCGATTACGACACCTCAGAGGCGGTACTGGAGGCTGCAAGGGCGGCCAGCACAGCCCCCCAGGCGTGGAGCTGGAGTGCCCCTGCAGATCTGGGCAAGGCGGATGCTGGTGTTGTTTCTGGGCAGACAATCTATCGTGTGGACCCACTGGTACGCCGTAGCGAGCCGCTGCAGCAGAGCCATCTGGGGCAATCTGATGAGGAGGCAGCCTAATGTTTGGACTCTCTGAAGAGGTCATCACCGTACTCTGGACGCTGCTGAAGATCGTCGTCATTGTCGCGCCGTTGATGCTGGCAGTGGCCTACCTCACTTACGCTGAACGGAAAATAATCGGCTTTATGCAGGTTCGCGTTGGACCGCAGCGTGTCGGCTTCAAGGGGCTGCTGCAGCCGATTGCCGATGCACTGAAGCTGATGCTGAAGGAGATCATCCTTCCAACCGGCGCCAACAAGACCCTGTTTGTGATTGCCCCGATCCTCTCGATTGCCCCTGCACTGGCGGCATGGGCGGTGATCCCGTTTGATGATGGCTTGGTGCTCTCCAACCTGGATGCCGGTCTGCTCTATATATTGGCGCTTACCTCTGTCGGGGTTTATGGTGTGATCATTGCGGGTTGGGCCTCCAACTCCAAATATGCATTCCTCGGTGCGATGCGTTCCGCTGCACAGGTGGTCTCTTACGAGATCGCGATGGGCTTTGCGCTGGTCGGTGTATTGATGGCTGCGGGTAGCCTCAACCTGGGCGATATCGTACGTGCGCAGGAGGGGAATATCCTCACCTGGTACTGGCTGCCGCTGCTGCCGCTGTTTGTGGTCTATTTCCTCTCTGGTGTGGCGGAGACCAACCGTGCACCGTTTGACGTCGCCGAGGGTGAGTCCGAGATTGTTGCCGGCTTCCACGTAGAGTATTCCGGTATGACCTTTGCGGTCTTCTTCCTGGCCGAGTACGCCAACATGATTCTGATTGCGGCACTGACCAGTATCCTCTTCCTCGGTGGATGGCTCTCGCCATTCCAGGGGATTCCGGTACTGGATGCGATGACCGCCTGGATACCGGGGCTGTTCTGGCTGCTGGCGAAGATGTCGATCTTCCTCTTCCTCTTCCTCTGGTTCC
>CAYFOU010000123.1:0-9122 GCA_964344805.1 uncultured Piscirickettsiaceae bacterium
TTGGCCATTTCAGGTGGCCGGGCACCAGATGACAGTTCTATGTTCGGATTTGGGATTCTCAATTTTATTGCCTTATTGTTTACAGTTTGTTACAGTATTAGCTATTGCTAAAGTATATAACTACTTATAAATATTAGGTATTTACGGAGTAAGCCGTCTGCCCAGCGGCCCTACCGTAACAAAGCGGAGGTTTACCCAAGATGGCGTTACACAATCTCACTATCGGAAAGCGCATTGCGCTCGGTTTTTTCTCCATCCTGCTGCTCGCCGGCATCGGCTCCATCGTCGTACTGAGCGGCATTGGGGTGATGAATGATCAGCTGGAGGAGATTCTGAGCAAACATTTCAAGAAGATTGATCAGGCCCATCTGCTGCTGGATACCGGAAACAAACGCTCCATTCTGCTGCGCAATATCCTGCTGACCGATGACGAAGAGGAGATGGCGACAATCAAGACACAATTTGCCGAGAGCGTCAGCCAGTACACCACGGCCCTGAAAGGGCTGCAGGAGATGATCGAGTCCGACAGCGACAATGAGGAGGAGCGGCGCATCATCCAGGCCATTCTGAAAACCTCGGCAACCAACTACCCGGTGGTCTACGCCATCATCCAGAACACGCTGGACGGTTTTGGAGAGGAGTCGAAAGGGGAACTGGGCAAGGTGGCCCTCTATCAGAAACAGCTGGTGGACCAGTTGGGGGCACTGGTTGAGTTGGAGAAGCACAATATCGAACAGGCCAATGCCCGCTTCGACCAGTCTCTGGAGCGCTCGAAGTGGATTGTAATCATCGTATCGGCACTGGTGCTGATTCTGGTAATCGTCATCGGCATGGCCCTCTCCCGCTCCATCAACCGCCCGGCCAGACAGATCAAGACCCTGATGGAACAGCTGGTCGACAGCTGGGACTTCAATCTGCGCAGCAATCTGGACCGCAGTGACGAGTTTGGGGTGATTGGGCGCTCCATTGACCAGTTTCTAGACCAGCTGCAGGAGAGTCTGGGGGCCGTCAGCACTACAATGAATGCCGTTGCCTCCGGCCAGCTGGGGGCGCGGATGGAGATCACCCTGCATGGCGATCTGGATGTATTAAAACAGGACATCAACCGCTCCGCAGAGAGCGTGCAGCACACCATTCAGGCACTCGATAGCGTAATGGGCAAACTGGCGGTAGGCGACTTCAGCCAGCGCATCAACGTCGAGGTCGAGGGGGATCTCGATCAACTGAAAACTGCACTCAACCTCTCCCTCGACAATCTGGAGGAGGCCATCAAGGAGATCGCAGCAATCGCCAGCTCAATGAGTGAAGGCAACTTCAGCAGCACCGTAGAGGGGGACTACCATGGTCAGCTGGCGGTGATGAAGGATGCCATCAACGCCACCCAGAGCAGCCTCTCCAATATCGTCTCGGAGGTAAGGACCTCTGCCGACCATGTGGAGATGAAGGTTGATGAGATTGTACTAAGAAACAGTGACCTCTCCAGCCGCACCACACAACAGGCGGCCAGCATCGAGGAGACCGCCACCAGCATGGAAGAGATCTCCAACACCGTCAAAAACAATACCGCCAACATCATGCAGGCAAAGGACCAGGTAAAAGAGGCGCTGCAGGAGACCGAGAACGGGCGCAATATCGTCAACTCTGCCGTGGATGCGATGGACAAGATCAACCAGTCCGGTGAGAAGATCTCCAAGATCATCTCACTGATTGATGAGATCTCCTTCCAGACCAACCTGCTGGCACTCAATGCGGCCGTCGAAGCCGCCCGTGCCGGCAAGTATGGCAGAGGCTTCGCAGTGGTAGCAGAAGAGGTGCGCAGTCTGGCACGACGCACCACCGAGGCAACCAATGACATCACCCAGCTGATCGAAGAGAGCAGCAGCAACATTGCAACCGGTCACCAGATGGTCAACTTCTCCGGAGATGCACTATCGGTAGCCTACAAGGCGGTGGAGAATGTGGATGACACCATTGTCGAGATTGCCAACGCTGCCGATGAACAGCAGGCCGGGATCGAACAGGTCAATATCGCCATCTCCGAGATCGACTCCACCAACCAGCAGAATGCCGGTATGGTCGAAGAGGTGGCCGCCGCCAGTGGAGCCCTCAAGCAGCAGGCCAACGATCTGGTTGATATGGTTGCCATCTTCAAGGTGGGGCAGCATGGCAGCAGCGCCCAACACAACAGCCCCTACAGTGCGGTACTCTCCAAGGCGCGCAGTGCCCACCTTGCATGGAAGGGGAAAATCCGCGGTTTTCTCAGCGGCATGATCGAGATGAACAGCGATGAGGCACTCTCCCACCACGACTGTGCACTGGGGAAATGGCTGGATGAGACCGGGCGGGCACAGTTTACCCATCTGGCCGAGATGTCCGAGCTGGATGATGCTCATGAGCAGATGCACAACCTGATCCGCAAGATTGTCGAGCTCAAGCATCAGGGACAGGTTGGAGAGGCGGAACAGGCATTTGGAGGGATCGAGCCACTCTCACAGCAGGTGGTGGCCCTGCTTGACCAGATTGAAGAGAGGAGCTCAACCGGCAATACTCCCCGTTCCCGTTCAACCACCAGCAGCTATCGCCCGGCAAAAACAGAGCGGCTGGGGGATCTACTGAATCAATTCTAGAAAACCTCTAAGTCTAATATAGAGATGTAACAAGCAGTAACACAACAGAACACCATAAGGCCCTATAATTGTAGAGTAAAAAGATCAACAATCTCTTCTGACCACTCTACGATAATGCAGCTTTCTCTAAAACAACGCACTCTGTTGACCGCCGGGGGACTGGTCGCCCTGCTGTTGGGTACGGCACTGTCACTCGATCTCTACCGGGAGTATCAGGACCGCTCTGCCTCTCTGCACAAACGCGGAGAGTTCCTGGCCGACTTCCTCAGTGAGGCACTGGCCCGTTCCCTCTGGACCGTCAACCCGACAGAGATTCGCAACACCCTGATCATCGCCTCCAACAACCCCGATTTTCTCGGTGCCGTGGTACGCGATGAGACTGGAGAGGAGATCACCATCGGTTCCTACCCCTTCTCCACTGCCGAACAGTTGCTGTTTCATCGCACCATTATCTATTATCCACCAGCCGATACCCCGGACAGCAGCCAGCCCTCCCCCCAGCAGTTGGGAAACTTGACGCTACTCTTCTCCACCCAGCAGCTTAACCAGTTCCTGCGCGATCAGCTGGTATCAAAAGGGCTCTTTGTCGCCATACTGGTGCTGCTTACCCTGTTTCTGCTCTACCTCGGCACCCTGTTCCTCACCCGTCCACTGCGCAAGCTGATCGAGGCAATGCAGCAATTTTCACAGGGTGAGTACCAACAGGAGGTATATGGGCTGGAACGCAATGATGAGGTGGCCGACATGGCCATCGCACTGGAGGTATTGCGACACAACCTGCTGGAGCGTGACGAGATCAAACAGGCACTGGAGGAGAGCAACCTCCATCTTGAACAGCGCGTGGTAGAACGTACCAAGGCCCTCACTCAGGAGGTGGAAGAACGCAAGCAGGCCGAGCACCGCGCCAAGGCGGCTGATCTGGCGAAGAGCCAGTTTCTCGCCAACATGAGCCATGAGATCCGTACCCCGATGAACGCTGTCATCGGGCTCACCTATCTGGCGCTACAAGACACCCCCTCCCCTCGCCAGCAAGACTATCTGGAGAAGATCAAGAACGCTTCACACTCCCTGCTCGATATCATCAACGATATCCTCGATCTCTCCAAGATTGAGGCCGGGCAACTCGATATCGAGGAGATTCCCTTCAACCTCAATGACCTGCTCGATCAGCTCTCTGATGTCACTGTATCCAAGGCCGCAGAGAAACGAATCGAGGTGATCTTTGATATTGATCGACAGCTCCCAACCCAGCTGATCGGAGACCCCAGCCGTCTGAGACAAATCCTGGTCAATCTGGTGAGCAACGCCATCAAGTTCACTGAACAGGGAGAGATTATCATACGCAGCTGGGGCCATTTTTCTGAAGGGGAAGGGGCACTCCATTTTGCTGTGGAGGACAGCGGGATTGGCATGAGTAAGACACAGATGGAGCGACTGTTCCAGACATTCTCTCAGGCAGACAGCTCCACCTCACGCAGATATGGTGGCACCGGTCTTGGTCTCTCCATCAGCAGGCAACTGACCGAGATGATGGGAGGTGCAATTGAGGTAGAGAGTGAACCGGACAAGGGCTCCCGCTTTCATTTCCATATCCGGACTAAACAGCAGAACGAACCTGCTGCAAAACCGGCACAGCCACTGGAACAGACCACTATCCTGATTGCTGATGACCACAAGCTTGCACGACAGCAGCTGGAACAGATGCTCACTGCACTGGGAGCCACCGTAGACCTCTGTTCATCCGGTGCAGAGGTGATCCGGCAGGCACAACAACGTGCCGCAGAAGGTACTCCCTATCCATTGGTGATTCTCGACTGGAATATGCCGGAACAGAACGGCATCGAGATCGCACAGCAACTGCATCAGGATGCCACCCTCCCTACACCGGAAATCATTCTGATGTCGACCACCCATTGTCGCCAGGAGGCGCTGCAACAGATCCCGGAAACGTTGCAGGAGTCTCTGGAGTGGCTCAACAAGCCTGTCACCCCTCACCATCTGCTGCAGGCCATCCAGCAATCACACACCACCAAGCCGCACAGCACCTCCACAACGCCTGATCCAGACCTCTCCGGCACACGAATACTGCTGGTTGAGGACAATCTGCTGAATCAGCAGGTGGCCAGAGAGATTCTCTGGCATGCCAATATCGAAGTAGTCATTGCCAACAACGGTATAGAGGCGCTGAAAATTCTGGAGCAGGACCGTAACTACAGCCTGGTGTTGATGGATCTGCAGATGCCGGAGATGGATGGCTTTGAGGCCACCCGAGAGATCCGCAAACAGCTAAGCAGTAAAAGTTTACCGATCATTGCCATGACTGCCAATGCCATGTCGACCGATCGAATCCAGGCCGATGAGGTGGGTATGAATGACTTCCTCTTCAAGCCAATCGATATAGAGAAGCTCTACCACGCCATCAAGCAGTGGCGAGTCCCGATTACATCCTCTACCCAATCCTCCTCTACTCACCCGTCCCCCTCTTCCAATGCATTATCACACTACGACTGGCCAAAACAGCTACCCGGGCTCGATGTTGAAGAGGGGGTCGCACGGGCCGTAGGTAACCAGCAGACCTACCTGAGGATCATCCGCTCATTTGTTGATCAGGCCCCCTCCTTTATACAGCCGGTTTCCGATGCAATGGAGGCAGGAAATCCCACCGAGCTGCAACGTGCAATCCACTCCATCAAGGGGATTGCCGCCAACAT
Source organism: uncultured Piscirickettsiaceae bacterium (assembly GCA_964344805.1). Classification (GTDB taxonomy): domain Bacteria; phylum Pseudomonadota; class Gammaproteobacteria; genus Thiopontia. The sequence continues at coordinate 5,339 of CAYFOU010000123.1, forward strand.
CTCGGCCCACTCGCTGGCGGATCTCTCATCACGTCTGGAACAGCACATCATCGCAAGTGGCAACCTTGACACTCATCAGCGACAAACGCTGGAACAGGAGCTGGCTCGTGTCATCACCTCAATTGAGCAACTACAGCAGGTACATACTCCATCCCCTGTTCTTGCAGAAAAGGCATCAACAACACCCCTGTCTGAAGAGGAGTTGAATCAGCAACTGACAGAACTGATTCAACAGTTGGAGGACAACAGCTTCGATGCAACCGATCTGTTTCAGCAGTTGGAACCGACACTGGCAACACAGCTGGAACAGAGCATCTTTGAAAGACTCTCCAGCGCCATTCAGAATCTGGATTTCACGGTTGCCCATCAACTGCTGACAGAGCACCAACAAAAAAACCGCTGAGCACCACTGCCCAGCGGTTTTTAACCACAGAAGGATTACTTCAGCTTGTCACGCAGGATCTGATTCACCTGCCCAGGATTGGCCTGCCCCTTCGAAGCCTTCATCACCTGACCAACGAAGAAGCCCAGCAGCTGCTCCTTGCCCGCCTTGAACTGCTCGACCTGAGCCGGGTTGTTGGCAATCACCTCATCGATCATCGCCTCGATCGCACCGCTGTCGGTAATCTGCTTCAGCCCCTTCTTCTCGATGACCGTATCGGCATCCCCCTCACCGTTCCACATCGCCTCGAAGACCTGCTTGGCGATCTTGCCGGAGATGGTATTGTCAGCGATACGCTTGATCATCCCACCGAGCATCTCCGCAGTAACGGGGGATTCAGTGATATCCATGCTCTCCTTGTTGAGCGCCGCTGCCAGCTCACCCATCACCCAGTTGGCAGCCAGCTTGTTCTCACCACCCGCCGCATCGGCTGCGGTCTCAAAGTAGGCCGCCATCTCGCGGCTGGCAGTCAATACGCTGGCATCGTAGGCGCTGAGACCAAGGTGAGTAATGAAGCGATGCTTCTTCTCGTTCGGCAACTCTGGCAGCTCCTTGCGCACAGTCTCAATGTAATCCTCGTCCAGTACCAGCGGCAACAGGTCGGGACAGGGGAAGTAACGATAGTCGTTGGCCTCCTCCTTGGAACGCATCGAGCGGGTCTCTCCCTTGTCGACGTCATAGAGACGGGTCTCCTGAACCACCTCGCCACCATCCTCGAGAATATCGATCTGGCGCTCAAACTCGAAGTTGATCGCCTTCTCCATAAAGCGGAAGGAGTTGAGGTTCTTGATCTCGGCACGGGTACCAAATGCTTCCTGACCCTGCGGACGAATGGAGATATTCACATCCATACGGAAGGAGCCCTCCTGCATGTTACCGTCACAGATATCGAGATACTGCACCAGCGAGTGGATCTTCTTGGCATAGGCGATCGCCTCGGCTGGGGAGCGGATATCGGGTTCGGAGACGATCTCCAGCAGCGGGGTACCGGCACGGTTGAGATCAATTCCACTCATACCGTGGTAATCCTCATGCAGTGACTTGCCGGCATCCTCCTCCAGATGGGCACGGGTCACCCCAATCATCTTGGTGGAACCATCCGGCAGATCGATCTCGATCTGCCCCTTGCCGACGATCGGCAGCTCAAACTGGCTGATCTGGTATCCCTTCGGCAGATCGGGGTAGAAGTAGTTCTTGCGGGCAAAGACCGACTTGTGGGCCACCTCGGCATCAATCGCGAGACCAAACTTGGTCGCCATCCGCACCGCTCCCTTATTGAGCACCGGCAATACGCCAGGCAGCCCCAGATCAATCGGGCACGCCTGTGTATTGGGCTCCGCACCGAATGCGGTCGAGGCCGCAGAGAAGATCTTTGTATTTGTTGCCAGCTGGGCGTGAATCTCCAGCCCAATCACCATTTCCCATTCCATGATTCGACTCCTTATTCCACGCCTTCCGGCATTGCACGATGCCACTCGGTTGCCTGCTGATACTGATGCGCCAGATTGAGCAGCTTGCCCTCACTGAAGTGGTTACCGATCAGCTGCAGACCGACCGGCAATCCATCACTGAAGCCCGCCGGGATCGACATCCCGGGCAGGCCTGCAAGATTGACCGCAATGGTGTAGATATCGGAGAGATACATCGAGACCGGATCATCCGACTTCTCTCCCTTGCGGAAGGCGACATTCGGTGCCACCGGCCCCATGATTACATCCACGTTCTGGAAGGCCTTGCTGAAGTCTTCACTGATCAGGCGACGCAGCTGCTGCGCCTTCAGATAGTAGGCATCGTAATACCCAGCAGAGAGTGCATAGGTACCGATCATGATACGTCGCTTCACCTCTGCACCAAAACCCTCACCACGGGAGCGGGTGTAGAGATCTTCCAGATCCTTCGGCTCTTCACAACGGTGACCGAAACGGACCCCATCATAACGGGAGAGGTTGGAGGAGCACTCCGCAGGGGCCACTACATAGTAGGTTGGCACTGCCAGATTGGTGTTGGGGAGATCGATATCGACCACCTCGGCACCCATCTTGCGATACTCGGTGATCGCCTCCTGCACCGCGTTCTCGACACCACCGTCGAGCCCTTCGCTGAAGTACTCACGTGGAATACCGATCTTCACCCCCTGCAGGGAGTCGTTCAGGTTTGCGGTATAGTCCGGCACATCACGCTCGATGCTGGTGGAATCCTTCGGATCGAATCCCGCCATTGCATTCATCATCATTGCCGCATCTTCGGCACTCTGCGCCATCGGACCTCCTTGGTCCAGGCTTGAGGCAAAGGCGATCATCCCCCAGCGGGAGACGCGCCCGTAGGTGGGCTTCAGGCCGGTAATGCCACACAGTGAAGCGGGCTGGCGAATCGAACCACCGGTATCGGTACCGGTCGCAATTGGCGCCAATCGCGCCGCCACAGCAGCCGCCGAACCACCGGAAGAGCCGCCGGGCACACAATCCGTGTTCCAGGGGTTGCTGACCGCACCATAGAAGCTGGTCTCGTTGGAGGAGCCCATCGCAAACTCATCCATATTGGTCTTGCCCAGCATCACCATACCTGCATCGGAGAGCTTCTCCACCACCGTCGCATTGTAAGGGGCGATAAAGTTGTCGAGCATCTTCGAGCCACAGGAGGTGCGCACGCCGTTGGTGCAGAAGATATCCTTGTGGGCCATCGGCAGACCGGTCAGTGGTCCCGCCTCACCGGCTGCAATCTTTGCATCTGCCGCCTCTGCCTGCTGCAGTGCCGCCTCACCCGTCACCGAAATAAAACTGTTCAACGTTGGATCGAGTCGCTCGATACGATCCAGATAGTATTGGGTCAACTCTACGCTTGATGCCTCCTTGTTCTGCAGCATCGTGGAGAGTTCTGCTAATGTCTTCTCTTTCATGGGAATAATCGTCCGTTATTATTCGATTACTTTAGGCACCAGGAACAGACCGGCATCAGTCTGCGGTGAATTCTGCTGCAGATGGTCACGCTGGTTCTCTTCGGTAACCACATCCTCACGCAACCGCTGATTGACCTCATGCGGATGGGCCAATGGCTCCACACCCTCGGTATTGACTGCATTCATCTGGTCGACTAGATCGAGAATCCCGGAGAGATCTTGCGCATATCCGGGAATCGCCGCTTCATCGATGGCCAACCGCGCAAGGTGGGCAATCTTCTCTACATCCTGTTTTTCTAATGACATATTTTGTTCCGATTCTGAACAGAAGGTGACTTCAAACAAAGCGGCTAAAAGTAGCATAGGTAGGTAGCCAAGGCTATAGAGTGGACTATGACCTAAATCCTGCAAACCTGTTTTTTTGCAGGCATTGGGTGCCCGGATCC
>CAYFOU010000124.1:0-7873 GCA_964344805.1 uncultured Piscirickettsiaceae bacterium
TGGAGGCGGCGCGCCCCCTGTTCCACCCACTGTGCCGCCATCGATACCGGGTCATCGGAGAAGACGGTCTCGTCCTCCATGATGCCCTGACGCAGGCGTACACACTTTCCATCTTTCAGATCAATGGCGGGGATAATCAGCATAGGATTTACTCGTTAAATTTATATTTGTCCGTTCCACTGGGTAAAGTTCTTCAGCAACTGCAGTCCTGCATGCTGGCTCTTCTCCGGGTGGAACTGGGTGGCAAAGATGTTGTCGCGCTGCAGTGCGCAGGTGAAGTCGAAGCCATAGCGACTGCTGGCGGCAATCTCATCGGGAGTTGCCGGTTCTGCATAGTAGCTGTGGACGAAGTAGAAGCGCGCTCCGTCTTCAATCTCGTTCCATAATGGATGTTTGATTTGTTGCTGCACCTGATTCCACCCCATATGAGGGATCTTCAGCTTCTCCTGATGGGCATCATCGGCATCCACCAGCGGGTTGGGGAACTGCTTCACCTTGCCGGGTAGAATGCCCAGACCGTCTGTACCGCCATTCTCCTCACTGTGGTCCAGCAACAGCTGCATGCCGAGACAGATGCCGAGGAAGGGGCGATCACTTGCCACCTCCTTCACCAGTGCGGAGAGGTTGTGCTGCTCTAGTGCCCCCATGCAGTCACGCATTGCACCGACACCGGGGAAGACAATGCGCTCGGCACTGCGGATGGTCTCTGCATCATCGGTGACCACCACATTCAGGTCGGGTGCGACATGCTCCAACGCCTTGGAGACGGAGCGCAGGTTGCCCATCCCGTAATCGATCACTGCAACGGTAGACATCTACAGCGCCCCTTTGGTGGAGGGGAGTTGCTCACCCATGCGTGCATCGGCCTCTACCGCCATGCGCACGGCACGGCCGAAGGCCTTGAAGATGGTTTCCGCAATGTGGTGGCTGTTGCGTCCACGCAGATTGTCGATGTGCAGGGTGGCACCGGCGTGGTTCACAAATCCCTGAAAGAACTCATAGAAGAGTTCGCTATCGAACTCACCGATGGTGCTGCTGGGGAATGTGGCGTCGAACTCCAGGCCGGGACGACCGGAGAAGTCGATCACCACCCGAGATAGCGCCTCATCCAGCGGTACATAGGCGTGACCGTAGCGGCCGATCCCCTTCTTGTCGCCCAGCGCCTTGGCAAAGGCCATCCCCAGCGTGATACCGATATCCTCTACCGTGTGGTGGCCATCAATATGGAGATCACCATCGGCACGAATCTTCAGATCGACCAGTCCATGACGGGCGATCTGCTCCAGCATGTGGTCGAGAAAGGGGATGTCGGTGTAGAAAGAGCTCTCACCACTGCCATCCAGATTTACAGAGACCTGAATCTGGGTCTCCAGCGTGTTGCGTTCAACGGTGGCTGTACGGTTACTCATTAGAGGTAATCTCGCTTGCAGAAAAGGGAATTGCAGCGCCATAGAATACCCTGTTGTGCAGCTTTATTGAACTATTGTGTAGTCAAGAAGGATTAAATTGATTAACATCAGCCTGCAATTACCGGCAGTTACAGTACTCTACGATGCTCTAAAATTAAGGCCGGCGCAGAATCAGAATAGAAGCCCAAAACTAGAAGTAACATGGCCCAGAAGAAACAACCTGCAGTCCTCTGCCCACAGTGTGAATTGAATGATGTTTGTCAGCAGTATGGTGTGGCAAGCGAGAGCAGCAGTGAGAAGCTGGGTGAGGTGACGCCGCAGCACAACGTCTCCAAGGGAGAGGTGGTGTGCGAAGCGGGCAAGGAGTTCAACTACCTCTATGCGGTTCATGAAGGGGCCTTCAAGAGTGTGGTAGCGCTGCCCGGTGGTGAGGAGCGGGTGACCGGATTCTACTTCTCTGGTGAGGTGATCGGTGCCGAGGGGGTCAGCACCGGTATCTATGGGCGCACCGTGATTGCACTGCAGGATGGTCAGGTTTGTTACCTGCCGGAGCAGGCCTTCTCTCCGAAGGGGGCTGAGAACAACATGATTCGTCAGGGGCTGCTGGTGGCGATGAGCCATCAGGTGAAAAATGAGCAGTGGACCGGGTTGATGGCTGCGCATCGTGCCGAGCAGCGAGTAGCGCTGTTCCTTTACATGGTCTCCAAACGTCTGGAGTTCCACGGTTTCCCCTCCAGTGAATTCAGGCTGCCGATGTCGCGTGATGATATCGCCAGCTATCTTGGACTTGCGGTTGAGACCGTCAGCCGCTCCTTTCAGAAACTGAAGTCCGCCGGACTGATTCAGGTCAGTGGGCGCAATGTGGTGCTGGAAGAACGTGAGGCGTTGCAGCAATTCTCCTGAGTTTGACCGCTTTGTTGCGGACACCTCCCATATGCTGACGGGTAGTTGGGAAGCAGGAGGTGATCAACTAGGCCATGCTACTGCCGGGAATTGATCAGCTGAGAATTATCCGCGACAAAAGTTTCAACCGGCAGTATGGTCTTGTCTCCAACTGTGCGGCACTGGAGGGCCGGACAGTGGTGTAGGCAATCCAGTGCTATCAGGATTGAAGATCAGGCACGTAACAGGAAGGTGGCCGGTCCATCATTGACCAGTGAGACCTGCATGTCTGCACCAAACTCTCCTGTTTCCACGATTGGATGCTGTGTGCGTGCATGCTCCACCAGTTGATGAAACAGCGCCTCGCCGAGCGCAGGAGAGGCCGCAGTGGAGAAGCCGGGACGCATCCCCTTGCGGGTATCGGCAGCCAATGTGAACTGGGGTACCAGTAACAGACCGCCGTCAATCTGCTGTAGCGAAAGATTCATCCGATCGGCTTCATCGGCAAAGATGCGGTAACCGAGCATGCGCTCCACCAATCGCTTCAGTGTGGTTTCGTTGTCCTCTGGCTCCACCCCTACCAGCACCAGCAGCCCCTGATCGATCTTGCCAATCGATTGGCCCGCTACCGTAACCTCGGCCGAGGTGACCCGTTGCAGCAATCCAATCATCGGCTGAAGGGGAAGATCATCTTCTCCGGTTCGGTGAAGAGGTTGATATCGTAGGCCATTCGCGCCATGTTCTGGTCCATGTTGTTGATGGCAAGGTTCATCTGGTTGATGTCGCCATGCATGCCGCTGATGGCGCTGGACATGGTGCCGATATGTTCCGACATGCTGTTGATCTGCCCCGACATCCCGGAGATGTTGCGATTCAACTGGTGCATATCCTGGCTCATCCCTCCCATATTGGCCGACATGGATTGCATGCCGATACGCACCTGAGTGAAATCTTCCGCCATCTCCGCCTGACCACGCTCCATGCTGGCTGCCATTGTCGACATCCGTTTGCGCATCTCCCGCATATCCTGCGACATTGAAGAGACATCATTGCCCATCTGTACCACTGCCTGGGTCATGTTGTGCATGTTGATGCCCATGCTCAACATGAACAGCGCCATACCGGCACCAGCCACAATGGCGGCAATCAGTAGGGGACGAGTATGGTTTGATTGGGGTGGGGTCTCAGAAGTAGGCATGACTTAAATTTAGTGGCTATTCAGATTGTGCCTGAAATTTACAGTGACCGCCCTTGGCGTTGTGATGCTTCAAGGCAGAAAATGTGAGTTTATGCCTATAAATGACCATTTTTGAACACCGAAATGGTGAATTTCAGGTGTGAGCTGGATAGTTACGTTGGTTAGCACTGCTCCCATGGCAACCCACGGAAGCGCCAGCCGCCTAACGTGCTGCGCTGATGGAGCTCGTTCAGCTCCCCCTCAAACCCCTCATCAATGTTGTAGACTTGGGTAAAGCCCGCCTCCAACAGCTTCTGTCCCGCCTCCAGTGAACGCTTGCCACTGCGGCAGATGAGGATGATCGGGGCGCTGGAGATGGTGTTGTTCTCGTGGATACCGCCGAGAATCAGCTTGCGGATCTCCACCGCAAAATGCTCGTTGATCTCCCAGTTTGGCTCGTCAATCCATGGAATATGGACCGCCCCGACCGGGTGGCCGACGAAGAGGTACTCCATGCTGGAACGGACATCCACCAACAGGGCGCGTGGATTATCCTGTACCATCTGCCACGCTTCGGCAGGAGTGATGGAGGTGATGGTTGCTGTGGTCATGGTGATCCCTGAAAGCTGTAGTTTCTCCTGAAGGTTATATGATGCTTGCGTTTTATCAAAGTAATAAAAATGGATAGGAAGGATTACATCAAGCCACCCAAGGCCCTGTTGCGACAGGTGGGACGGGCGATTGCCGATTACGAGATGATTCGTGAAGGGGATCGGGTGATGCTGGGGCTCTCCGGCGGCAAGGATTCGCTTTCACTGCTCCATATTCTGCTCCATCTGCAGCGCCATGCACCGATCCATTTTGAGGTGGAGGCGATGACGGTGGACCCGGAGATGGACACCTTCAAACCGGAGGTGCTGCGCAGCTATATGGAATCCTTGGGGGTGAAGTGGCATCTGATCGCCCAGCCCATTGCCGAGCAAGCGGGGAGCCATATGAAAGGGGACTCCTTCTGCTCCTGGTGTGCGCGGATCAAGCGTGGAGTGATGTATACCACCCTGCGCAGGGAGGGATTCAACGTGCTGGCGCTAGCGCAGCATCTCGATGATCTGGCGGAAAGCTTTCTGATGTCTGCCTTCCATGAGGGGCGACTCAACACCATGAAGGCCCACTACACCATCGAGAAAGAGGATCTGCGGGTGATTCGCCCACTGGTCTATGCGCGGGAGCGGCAGCTGCGTGATTTTGCCAATGAGCAGAATCTGCCTATAGTGATAGAGAACTGCCCTGCATGCTATACCAAGCCGACACAACGCGCTCACATGAAGGGTTTGCTGGCACAAGAAGAGCAGGGAACACCCCATCTGTTCAAGACTCTGCTCTCGACCATGAAGCCACTGATGGCGCGAGATTCTGCAGGAGATTGAGTGAATGGATGTACGTTACAAATTTACCTTTGATGAGACCGGGCGGGTTGAGATCTTTGATCTGAAGTTTGATGACAACAGTTTTGCCCTCTCGGCGGACTCGATCAAGGTGGCACCCTCTCTATGGATGGAACTCTCCTTTCATAAATGCCCCGGCTGTACCCTGCCGGATGCACCCGGTACACTCTGCCCGGTGGCAGCGAATCTCGGCAGTATGGTGCTCCACTTCAAGGATGATGCCTCCTTCACCAACGTCACCACCGTGGTCACCTTCCGGGATCGGCAGATTGGCAAGAAATGTGACCTGCAGTGTGGCCTCAGCTCAATGATGGGGCTGGTGATGGCGACCAGTGGTTGCCCACTGCTCGATATGTTGCGTCCGATGGCCTACACCCACCAGCCTTTTGCCACGATGGAGGAGACCTTCTTCCGTGCCATCTCCGGCTATCTGGTGGCGCAGTACATGCGGCTCAAACACAAGATTACCCCGGAGTTTGATCTGGAGGGGTTGAAGCAGATCTATACCAATATCAACCAGGTTAACACTGCCTTCAACCATCGGTTGCGTGATTTTGAGGGGAGAGATGCCAACCTCAATGCGCTGGTGATGCTCGATGTCTTTGCCCAGATGGGCAAGTTCACCATTGATGATAGTTGGCTGGAGAATATCTCCGAGCTGTTCTATCGTTATCTGGATGAGTAGAGCAGTTTTTACTTCCGCTTTTGGTCAGTAAGGTGGTGTGATGTTTTTGAGTGGAAAACAGCGTTCAATGGCCTGAAAGTCCCTGTCTTTACTGAGTCACTCATGGTCGTTTCAATGGATTGTAGTTCAATGGGCAACTGTAGCAGTAATTTTTACTCCCAGTGCATTGCAGACACGCTGGATTGTTTCAAATCTTGGATGTGCAGTTGGTCGAAGTGCTTTGTAAAGTGCTTCTCGTTTGATACCGCTTGCTTTTGCAATCTCAGACATTCCTCTTGCTTTTGCAATATGGCCGAGAGCAGATGCCAGCTCACCAGCATCTCCGTCTTCGAGCACTTGCCGAATATATTCTGCAATATCTTCCTCGGAAGTGAGGTATTCCGCCATATCAAACTCAGATAATTTTTTGATAGTTTTGGGCTGATCCATGATTATTGCTCCAGTAATGATGCTGCCAGTTGCTTGGCTGTTTTGATGTCCTCTTTCTGAGAACTTTTATCACCTCCACCAAGCATGACGATGATGGTGGCTCCAGTTTGTATGTAATACATACGCCAACCAGGGCCAAAAAATTCACGCATTTCAAATACACCCTCCCCAACAGGACTGATATCTCCGAGTAGACCCCGCTCAGCCTTCTCAAGACGGCGCAGTAATTTGAATTTTGTGGATCGATCTTTCAGGTTGTCTATCCACTCCTCAAATTCGGAGGTTCTTTTGATGGTGTACATGATATGATTGTAATCGAACGATTACATAATGTAAATTTTCATCGTAGTTCCCTGTGTGTGTCGATTGAAAAGTGATTAAGGTTTGAGCAACTTACATGTCGTTAGAGATCGAACAGCTGAGAGAAGAAAACAGGCGCCTCAGGGAGTTGCTTAAGAGACATGGAATTGTTGATCCGGTCGGAAGAGTAGAACGTTCTGTGCTTGATCAAGCGACTAAGATTGCTGATACCGGCAGTGTATTAACCACGCAACAGAAAGTTGCTCTGTTCAGAGAACTCTTTCGTGGTAGAGAAGACTTGTACCCAATTCGCTGGGAGAGTAAAAACGGTAGATCGGGGTACTCTCCGGCGTGTGGTAATGAGTGGAAGCCAGGGCTGTGCGGAAAACCAAAGATCAAATGTGGTGAGTGTACAAATAGACTGTTTCTGCCACTGACCGATAAGGTGATTTACAGGCATTTGAGTGGAGAGATCACGATAGGTGCCTATCCACTATTGCAGACCGAGCAGTGCCACTTTCTTGCAATCGATTTTGACAAGGAGAGCTGGCGAGAAGATGTGCAGTCGGTGGTTGCAATATGCAGGCAATTCCAGATACCAGCGGCCATTGAGATCTCGCGTTCCGGCAATGGTGCTCATCTCTGGATCTTTTTTGTTCAAGCGATGCCCGCTTTTGAGGCTAGGCAATTGGGGGCAGCACTGATCAGCTATACCTGCTCTCACTCCAGACAACTCGAGCTTGGCTCTTATGATCGGATGTTCCCCAATCAGGAGCGGATGCCGAAGGGGGGATTTGGCAATTTGATTGCACTGCCGCTACAGAAGGAGCCGAGAGACCGGGGGAGAACCATCTTTGTGGATGATCATCTTCACCCCTATTCAGATCAATGGGATTACCTTCGCTCACTGGTGCGAATGGATGAGGTCGGTGTGGCCACAGCAATACAGCAGTTAAGCCAGGGCCACCATGTACTGGATGTCGCCTTCATTGAAGAGGAGCAGCAGAGTACCCCATGGAAGTGCAGGCAAAATACGCTGGGAAACAAGATTGAGGGGGTGTTGCCCAAGCGGATAGTGGTTACCTTGGCCAATCAGATCTATTTTGAGAAGGGAGGATTGACGCAACCGCTAACCAACCGACTGATCCGGCTGGCAGCGTTTCAGAATCCTGAGTACTACAAGGCGCAGCAGATGCGATTCTCTGTCTGGGACAAGCCACGTATTATCGGTTGCGCTGAAAACTATCCCAACCATATCGCCTTGCCAAGGGGCTGCCTGGATGATATTGAATATCTGCTGCAGGAAAATGGTATTGACCTTGAAATCAAAGATGAGCGCTTTCAGGGTAGGCCAGTAGCTTGTGACTTCAATGGCAACTTGAGAAGTGATCAGCAGGATGCCGTTGCTGAAATGACGCGCCATGATGTGGGAGTACTCTGTGCACCAACGGCCTTTGGAAAGACCGTTACTGCAGCAGCGGTTATTGCCAAGCGTAAGGTCAATACATTGATTATCGTAAACCGAACGGATCTGCTGCAGCAGTGG
>CAYFOU010000124.1:8006-8986 GCA_964344805.1 uncultured Piscirickettsiaceae bacterium
TGCCACCATATCTCATCGATCAGCTTTGAGGCACTGATGAAGCAGGTCAGGGCATGCTATGTGCTGGGTCTGACGGCAACGCCACAACGCAGGGATGGACATCAGCCCATTATCTTTATGCAGTGTGGGCCTGTTCGACATCAGGCAAAGATACCTGAATCAGCTCCACGTACTCTGCAAGTGATTCCACACACGGTTGCCACAACCAATGAGATGGACTCAGAGAAGATACAGGAGATTTTCCAACTCATTACGGAGGATCAGCAACGCAATGAGCGTATCACTCAGGATGCAGTTAATGCTTACCGGCAGGGGCGTAAAGTACTACTGCTGACAGAGAGAACAGGGCATCTTGAAACATTGGAGCAACTGTTGGCTGGGAGGATTGAGAACCTCTTTCTCTTGCATGGGCGAGTAAGCAAGAAAAAACGGACAGCTGTGAAAGATGCACTGAATGCTCTTTCAGAGAATGAGCCCAGACTGTTGCTGGCGACAGGCAGGTTGATTGGAGAAGGTTTTGACCATCCGCCACTGGATACATTGCTGTTGGCAATGCCGGTCTCCTGGAAAGGGACGCTACAACAGTATGCTGGAAGGCTGCATCGAGACCATGCCACCAAGCGAGATGTTGTGATTCATGACTACCTGGATATCCGCTCACCTCAGTTGATGAAGATGTGGGAGCGCAGACAGAAAGGGTATCGATTAATGAAATATCAGATTTTGAATGAACAAGATATTCTTACAATATGCTGATGTATAACTGTTTTTATAGGATATTTTGAACCTGCTCCCGCATCTGCTCGATCAGTACCTTCATCTCCACTGCAATCCGTGTGGTCTCCACATGAGCGGACTTTGAACCCAGGGTATTGGCTTCACGATGCAGCTCCTGCATCAGGAAATCGAGGCGACGACCCACCGCACCCCCCTTGTTGATCACCCGCTCCACCTCGTCGATGTGGGTGGTGAGGCGATCC
>CAYFOU010000125.1:0-8871 GCA_964344805.1 uncultured Piscirickettsiaceae bacterium
TGAGCAGCTCTTCGCGACGGGTACCGGAGCGGTTGATGTTGATCGCCGGGAAGACGCGCTTCTCGGCAATGCGACGGTCCAGATGGAGCTCCATGTTACCGGTGCCCTTGAACTCTTCGTAGATCACGTCATCCATACGCGATCCGGTCTCTACCAGTGCAGTGGCGATGATGGTCAGACTGCCGCCCTCTTCCACATTACGCGCCGCGCCAAAGAAGCGCTTTGGACGGTGCAATGCATTGGCATCGACACCACCGGTCAGCACCTTGCCCGAAGAGGGAGCTACCGTGTTGTAGGCACGCGCCAGACGGGTAATGGAGTCGAGCAGAATGACCACGTCCTTCTTGTGCTCGACCAGCCGCTTGGCCTTCTCGATCACCATCTCGGCCACCTGTACGTGACGCGATGCAGGCTCATCGAAGGTACTGGAGACCACCTCGCCCTTCACGGAGCGCTGCATCTCGGTCACCTCCTCAGGACGCTCATCAATCAGCAGTACGATCAGCGAGACCTCGGGATGGTTGTACTCAATCGCCTTGGCGATATTCTGGATGATTACCGTCTTGCCCGCCTTCGGAGGAGAGACGATCAGACCACGCTGCCCCTTGCCGATCGGCGAGGCAAGATCAATCAATCGTGCAGTCAGATCCTCGGTGCTGCCGTTGCCGCGCTCCATGGTGAGGCGTTCATTGGCATGCAGTGGTGTCAGGTTCTCAAACAGTACCTTGTCACGGCTCTTGCCTGGCGCCTCATCATTGATGCTGTCTACACGATGTAGCGCAAAGTAGCGCTCCCCCTTCTTCGGTGAGCGTACGGTGCCGGTAACGGTATCACCAGTGCGGATACCAAAACGGCGAATCTGGTTGGGAGAGACATAGACATCATCCGGCCCCGCCAGATAGGAGTCATCGGCAGAGCGGAGGAATCCATAACCATCCGGCAGCACCTCCAGTACACCTCCGGCAAGGATTATGTCCCCCTGACGCGCCAACCCCTTCAACAGGTTGAAGACCAGATCCTGCTTGCGCTGACGGTTCGGCAGATTGATCTGATTCTCTTCTGCAATCTTGTGCAGCTCAGGGACACTCTTCAGCTTGAGATCGGTCAGGTTCATCGTGATCGGTTCACGCTTTGGCCCTTCCTGCTGCTGCTCACCGCCATGCTGGTCATCACGATTACGCTGTCGGTTACGCGGCTCCCGCCTTCTACCCTGCTGCTTGCGAGGGGGCTTCTCTGCCTTGGTCTCCGAGGCGGTTGCCTGTACTGCTTCCGCAGCAGGCTCAGCACTCTTTTCAGTCGTTTCTGCAGCAGGCGCTTCCTGTGCAGCATTCTCGTCAACGGACGGTTCTTGTGTAGATTCAGTCATGGGAAAAAAATAGAAAGGGTCTCGTTACCCAGAGAGTTTCTGATCAGAAGCGGGCAACGGAAAGAAGGGGTTACAACAAATAGAATTGGAGACGGCCCGCAGACCGAACCATCTCCAGAGAAAGGTTTTTAGAGGTTCTCCTCAATGAATGCAGCAAGCTGAGACTTGTTGACCGCCCCCACCTTGGTCGCCTCAACCTCTCCATCCTTGTAGAACATCAGGGTCGGGATACCACGAATACCAAACTTTGGCGGGGTATTCGGGTTTTCATCAATATTGAGCTTCGCCACCTTGACGCGACCTGCGTACTCACCGGCAACCTCTTCCAGCACGGGGCCAATCATCTTGCAGGGGCCACACCACTCCGCCCAAAAATCTACCAGCACCGGCAGTTCCGCGTTCAACACCTCATCGTCAAAACTGTCATCGGTGATATAGACGATATCGTCACTCATTGCTTACGCACTCCGTAATAAGGGATCTGTTTCAGTTTTATGCCTCTGCAATTACCTTGCAGACACATCACAAAATCCTGATCACTTGCCTCGCTATTCGCTCTTTTTCTCTCGGTATGGATGGAGTCAAAGCCAGCAGAACGCTGAAGAAGGATCAGACTTTCGGCTATTTCAGCCTAATCACCGAGACAATGCAAGCCTTTTGTTTATACACATTGTTAGAGCTACCCCGGAGAGGGCATTTCTTTGCGTATATTCAATAAAAATGAAGTCAAAGAGCACTATTTTGATAAGTCCTGTTAAGGGTTAATCAAACTTTCTGCTATCCTCCACGCCTATGAGTGAACATAACGAAAACAGCACGCCACAATCCCACCTTTCTGAAACCCGCTTCTCCTCTCTTAATCTCGCCCCCGAGCTGATTAAGGGGGTCGACGCCTGCGGCTTTGAGTTCTGCACCCCCATTCAGGCCGATACCCTGCCGATGGCACTGGAGGGCAAGGATATTGCCGGACAGGCACAGACCGGCACCGGCAAATCGGCCGCCTTTCTGCTGGCGGTAATGGACCGTCTGATCAAGCACAACGCCCCCGGCTGGAAGAAGATCAACCAGCCCCGTGCCCTGATCCTCGCCCCCACCCGTGAGCTGGCGATCCAGATTCACCACGATGCCGAGGCGCTGGGGCAATTCACCGATCTCAAGCTGGGGCTCGCCTATGGCGGCACCGGCTACGAGAGGCAGCGCAAGGCAATCGAGGAGGGGCTCGACATTCTGATCGGCACCCCCGGTCGCATCATCGACTACTTCAAGCAGCGGGTGTTTGACCTCAAGGCGGCCGAGGTGGTGGTGATGGATGAGGCGGACCGCATGTTCGACCTTGGCTTCATCAAGGATATCCGCTATCTCCTGAATCGTTGCCCGAAACCAGAAAAGCGCCAAAGCCTGCTCTTCTCCGCCACCCTCTCTTTCCGGGTGATGGAGCTGGCCTACGACCAGATGAACAGCCCGGAGCAGGTGAAGATCGAACCGGAGCAGGTGACCGCATCAAAGATCAACGAGGTGGTCTACTACCCCGCCAACGAGGAGAAGATCCCGCTGCTGATCGGACTGATGCAGCAGATGGAGCCTCACCGCAGCATCGTCTTCGTCAACACCAAGTATGAAGCGGACAAGGTGTGGAGCTTCCTTGAGGGGAACAACTTCCCCGCAGCGGTACTCTCCGGTGACGTGCCGCAGAAGAAGCGCCAGCAGCTGCTGGAGAAGTTCCAGCAGGGTGAGGTACCGGTACTGGTTGCCACCGATGTGGCGGCACGTGGCCTGCACATTCCCGAGGTGAGCCACGTCTTCAACTACGACCTGCCACAGGATCGCGAGGACTATGTCCACCGTATCGGCCGTACCGCCCGTGCCGGAGCCAGCGGCGAGGCGATCAGCCTCGCCTGTGAGAAATACTCCTTCTCTCTGCCGGAGATCGAGGAGTACATCGACCACAAGATCCCGGTCGGCAGTATCGCCAACAGCATGCTGGCGGAGCTGGAGCCTCCGGTGAAGCGTCCTTCACGCAATCGTGGCGGCAAACCGGGCAATCGTGGCTCTAATCAGGGGCGCGGTCGCAGGCCCCACGGTGAACACAAGGATGGGCAGCGTCCAAAACGGGGCCGCCGCCGGGGACCACGCAAACCCTCATCCAAATGATGGAATCGGCAGCAGCTCCCTGAAGCCATGAATCGCCTCAAAATCCTCCACATCCTTGGGAGGATTTTTTGTATCGGGACGGTGTACCGCCAACAGGTGACGAATACCATACTGCTGTGCCGAGCGCAGCACATTGAGGCTGTCATCAACCAGTAGCGTGGTTTCGGGATCAAAGGACTCGGCACCCTGCAACTTCTCCCAGAACAGCGGCTGCTCCTTCGGCAGTCCAAAGTCATGGGAGCAGAGGGTGGCATCGAGATAGGGGCCCAGCTCGGTCTTTCTCATCTTCAGATCGAGGCTCTTGCCGTGGGCATTGGTGACCAGCACCGCACGCCGCCCGGAGTGGCGCACCGCATCGAGGAAATCGCGCACATGGGGGTGCTCGGCAATCAGATGATGCACCTCTTCCTTGAGCTGCATGATATCCAGCTCCAGTTCACGGCTCCAGTGGTCGACACAATACCACTCGATTTGCCCCTCCACCGCCTTGTAGCGGCTGAACAGCTCTTCCTTGGCATCCTCCAGCTGAAGCGCATTCTTCTCCGCATAGCGCATCGGCACATGCTCGAGCCAGAAGTGGTTGTCGAAGTGGAGATCGAGCAGGGTTCCATCCATATCGAGAAGGACTGTTTTGATTTGTGACCAATCAATCATAATAGTGCGGTAGTTAAACAGATACACCCACAGCAAACCAGAGGTACCTTCTACAGAAAACGGCTATCCTCCTCCAGTAACCGCTTTCCATGAATCACTGCAAGCACCAAAACTTCATCCTCTTCCAGTTGATAGATCAATCGATAACTGAAGACAAACTGCTCACGTATTGATGCCTGCTCCAGCTCTGGAACCACTCTGCCAGACTCTGGAAAATGGATCAGAGACTCCCCTTTATCCAGAATTGCTTCAACCACATATTGCGCATAATAGATGGAATCCCGCGCAATGAACGCTGCAATTCCTGATATATCCTGAAGCGACTCTTTGGACCACCTCAGGGTTCGAGCCATTTTTTCAGATGTTCCCGAACCTGTGCGGTTGAATAGTGGCGCCCCTCCTGAATATCCTCCTGCCCCTTTCTGATCTTCTCCAGCACGTATAGGTGATACTGCACATCCTCAATCTCCGTATCATCGGGCAGATGATTGATTAACTCTTTCACTTCTCGCATTGCAATGGTCATTTTCAGTTTCTCCACTACCCATTCAGCACATTCAACAAATCTACTTACTTCATTGCCTTGATTTGTGACCAATGAATCATAGTACGGTAGGATAGCGGCATGGATAAGATCAATCCAGATAGAAAACCACCAGAGATTCTGAAGACCGAGGTATGCGCTCAGAGCCGCCTCTTTACTGTGGAATCGATGGATCTGCGCTTTTCAAATGGCGTGGAACAGCAATGGGAGCGGCTCAAGGGCTCTACCCATGGGGCGGTGCTGGTGGTGCCGATGCTGGACACCGATACCGTGCTGCTGATCCGCGAGTATGCCGCCGGTGTGGAGCGCTACGAGCTGGCACTGCCAAAGGGGAAGATCGACCCCGGTGAAACCATGCTGGAGGCCGCCAACCGCGAGATGATGGAGGAGGTGGGCTACGGCGCCAACCGCCTTACCCATATCGACTCGGTAACCATTGCACCGGGCTATCTGAGCCACACGACTCATATTGTATTGGGTGAGGACCTCTATGAAGAGTCACTAACCGGGGATGAGCCGGAAGAGATTGAGGTGGTGCCGTGGAAGCTGAGCAATCTCGGCACCCTGCTGGCCCATGAGGAGATGACAGAGGCACGCTCGATTGCAGCCCTGTTTATGGTAAGAGAGAGATTACAACGATGAATTCAACTGATCTTGAATCGTTGATTCAACCAGTGATCACACTGGCTGAAGAGGCAGGCCGATGCATTCTGGAGATCTACGACGCCGGTTTCGAGGTGACCGACAAGGCCGACAACACCCCACTCACCGATGCCGATCTCGCTGCCCACAACACCATTGTTGATGGACTTCAGCAGCTGACGCCAGAGATCCCCATCCTCTCCGAAGAGTCCACCAATATTCCATTCGAGGAGCGCCAACAGTGGCAGCGCTACTGGCTGATTGATCCGCTTGATGGCACCCGTGAGTTCATCAAGCGCAACGGTGAGTTTACCGTCAATATCGCACTGATTGAGGATCATCGCCCAATCCTCGGGGTGATTCAGGTTCCCTGCAACAGCATCCTCTACTACGCCTGGCGCGAGGGTGGCGCCTGGAAAAAGATGCCCGAACAGGATCTGGAGCAGATCCAGGCCCGTTATCCTTCACAAGAGCAACTCGTGGTCGCCGGCAGCCGCTCCCATCAGAACGAGGTAATTACCGAATTTCTCGACAAGATCGGCGCCTATCGCATCTTCCCGATGGGCAGTTCACTCAAATCATGTCTGGTGGCGGAAGGGCAGGCCGACCTCTATCCTCGACTCGGCCCCACCTCGGAGTGGGATACCGCTGCCGCGCAGTGCGTGGTGGAAGAGGCAGGGGGGCAACTGACCGATACGGCAATGAAACCGTTGCGCTACAACACCAAGGATTCTCTGCTGAATCCTCACTTCTTTGTCTTTGGAAAGGGGGGCCGGGACTGGTCTAAATATCTCTGATCAGTGCATCATCGGGATTGGGCAACAATCATCCCCATAGACGGCCATCACCTCTTTCAACTCGGACAGCATCGCCCGACACTCATCCACCGATAGCTGGTCACAAGGGTGAACCTCTTCACCTGCATCCAGCAAGCGAATGATTTCCCTTGTCTTCTCACACCCCATCTGCCCGACAATCTCCAGGGCACGGTCGATTTTCTGTTGATCCATAACGTTACTATAGCGGCAAAAAGCTGCTTATATAAGCATAGAGTAGCGTTCCATTATACCAGCTTTCAATTATTTGTTAAAACGATTCCCGTACCCAAATACATCCGGACCACAGATATCAATACAGCGCCCACAGTTGGTACAGAGGGACTCATCGATCACAATACCGTGTCCATTTTCCCCTTTTAACGCAGGACGGATCACCTGCGGCTCCGGACAGATCGCATAGCAGTCCATGCAGTCGTCACACCCGTCACGGTTCTTGGCCTTGACCCGCAGCAGACTGAACTTGCCGATGAAACCATAGAAGACCCCCATCGGACAGAGATGGCCACACCAGCCGTTACGTGCCCAGAGCAGATCATAGAGGAAGATACCGGCAACAATGATCCACCCCATCCCCATGCCGTAGATCAGCCCACGCTGCAACAGGGTGACCGGGTTGACCAGCTCCCACAGCATGTTGCCACCGATATAGGTGATCACCACTACCAGCGCCAAAATCCAGTAGCGAGCGTTGCTGGGAAGCTCACACTTCTTCTTGATCCCGAGCTTGCGCCGCAGCCATCCCGCAGCATCGGTCACCACATTGACCGGGCAGACCCAGGAGCAGTAGACACGCCCTCCTACCAACAGATAGAAGAGCGCCACAATCAGCGCACCGATCAGTGCGGTCAACTCAAAGGCCTGACCGGCAAAGACGGTCTGCACATAGAGAAATGGATCGGTCAACGGCACCGTCTCCAGCACCAGATTGGAGGCCAGATTCCCCTTCACCAGCCATAGTGGAGCATAGATAAAGAGGGCGATGATGGAGATCTGGGAGATGCGACGCAGGATCAGCCAGCGGTTGGTCTTGAACCACCCCTTTTCACCCAGGGCCACCTCTCCAACAGGGAGCTTTGCTTGATTAGACATCCTAGCGCCCCCCCTTGTCGATACCGGGGCCGATCAACCCCTCACCCAGCAGATCATACTGGAACCCTTCCGGCAAGTTGTACTGGTGCTCCTCATCCGGGGTCACCAGCGCCTCTCCCGCCTTCTCTTTCTCCTCCCAACCAAGACGATAGTGTGCGCCCAACTGCCCCTTGGCAAGACTCTCCGGCAGCACCTTGATCGCCGCTACCGGCAGCGGACAGGCATGCTCACATTTACCGCAACCTGTGCAGTGCTCCGAGTGCACAGTAGGCACAAACAGGGCGTGGGATTTGGTGCGAGTATTGTGGAAGCGCTCCAGCGTAATCGCCTTGTCAAGCACCGGGCAGACCCGATGGCAGATATCACAACGCAGCCCCAGCAGATTGAGACAGGTCTCCTGGTCAACCAGTACCGCAATCCCCATCTCCGCCTTTTCAATATCCTCCATCTCCCGATCCAGCGCCCCGGTTGGGCAGTTGCGCACACAGGGGATGTCTTCACACATCTCACAGGGGATATCACGAGCGATAAAGTAGGGGGTGCCCAAGGCCACCTCCTCCTGCCACTCGGCGAGGTGGAGAATATCGTAGGGGCAATCCTTTACACAGAGGCCACAGCGTACACAGGCTCCGAGAAAGTCCTGCTCCGGCAGGGCGCCGGGCGGGCGCAATGCATAGGCGGGCATCGCTGCCGCCTGTTTACCATAGCCGCCAATGGCGGCCCCCAACAGCGCGAGACTTCCAACCATTTTGCTGCTCTGGGTCAGAAACTCTCTGCGGTCCAGCTTCTTTTTCTGTGGCACAACCTCAACCTCTCTGGTCTAAAAAAGATCCGAACTGTTATGCCTCCCTCACACGCTCCTCAAACCAACGGATCAACGGGTAAGATTATCGGGGCGCCCCAACGGGTCACCCCTTGATTCACATCACGTTTACGACTCATCCTCGGTAGGATCATACTCCTCTGGCAGCTTGTGCGCGATACCCTTGTGGCAATCAATACAGGTTTTGCCATTGCCGTGAGTCTCCGGATTTTCCGGATCACGGCTCTCGATCGCCTCATCATGGCGCTCGGCACTACGCTCCTCCTGACGGTCAAAGTCCATATAATCAAAGCCGTGGCAGTTACGACACTCACGGGAGTCGG
This sequence comes from uncultured Piscirickettsiaceae bacterium, assembly GCA_964344805.1. GTDB lineage: Bacteria > Pseudomonadota > Gammaproteobacteria > Thiopontia. Next base: position 8,432 of record CAYFOU010000125.1, read on the forward strand.
TGTTCTTCATCTCCCGCCACACATTCTGCGCCAGCTGCATGCGCTTGGCCTCAAACTTCTCCGGGGTATCGATGGTACCCAGGATCTTGTGGTAGACCTCATTCGATGCCTTGATCTTGCGCACTACCTTATGGATCCACTCCTTGGGCACATGGCAGTCCGGGCAGGTGGCCCGTACACCGGTACGGTTGGTATAGTGAATGGTATCCTGATACTCCTGATAGACATTCTCCTCCATCTCATGACAAGAGATACAGAACGCTTCATTATTGGTCAATTCCATTGCCGTATTGAAGCCACCCCAGAAGATAATACCCAATACACCACCTATCAACAGCAGCTTAGCTGAACGATTCATCCAAAAAATTCCTATGTTTTGTGATTAAGAGACCTTTGCACAGAAGATGATTTTGCTTTCAGGCAAGGCAAAAATGCACGCA